>NZ_JBEPAM010000016.1:37668-133686 GCF_040298605.1 Kitasatospora sp. NPDC001527
GGCGGTTGGCAGGCCCGGCCGGGCCTGCCAACCGCCGCTGTTCGTAGGCCGGTTGTCATCGATGCCGGACACAACGGTGACGGGTGCGCGGTCGCTCCGGCGCGGCATTGCACGGATTGATCAGGAGCCGCACCGTGAGTTCTGGCCGCAGGGCGAACCGGGCAGGCTCGGTCGGACTGCAGGAGCCTGGAGAGCTGTCCGAGCCGCGTCCGCCGACGAGGTCTTCGCGTACGCATCGGCGGGCGGACACCGTTGGCAGCGGTGTTCCTGGTCCGCTCGGGTCCAGGCGTCGGCCAGGTCTGGCCGGTCTCGACCTCGACCCGGGTGGAGGGGTGTTGTGTGGTCCTCGCCGGGGACGATCGACAGGTGAGCACCCCACCCCTCCCCCGCAGAGGTGCCAGGATGCACTCCATGGATCTTGAGAACGCCGGCGGGCTGATGACACGTCGCGCGAACGCCTCGGACTGGACCGGACTGGCCAGGATCGACTCCATCGCCGCCGCGGGCGACCACGCGCGGGGCGTGAGCATCCGACGCTGGTGCGAGCAGGGACTGGTCCTGCTCGCCGAGGACGCCTCCGGGCCCTTGGGCTACAGCGTGCTGGAGTACACCTTCTTCGAGCAGGGCTTCGTCACCATGCTGATGGTCGCGCCCACCGCCCGTGGACAAGGCGTGGCCGCACGCCTCCTCAAAGCCACCGAAGCCGCGTGCACCACCCCGAAGCTGTTCACCTCGACCAACGTCTCCAACCACCCCATGCAGCGCCTGCTGCAGTTCGCCGGCTGGAGCCCGGTCGGCCTGCTCCACGGCCTGGACGAAGGCGATCCCGAACTCTTCTACCTGTGCCCGAGCACCCGGCTGCGTGGCGCATCCGGGGCAGAGGGTTGAGCAGCAAGCCACGTGTTCGGACGAAGGCCGGGAGCCCTGCCCAGACGTTCGACCGTCACGGACCGAGCACAGGAGCGGGGCCGACCCGCCGCCGGAGCGGCCGGAGGCCCCACAGGGGCGACCGAAGTCGGCCTTCCCCTGCGCCGACCCGTGTGCGGCGCTCTCTCTCATTTCTCGTAGTCGCGCAGCCAGTCGCGCATCCGGTCGGCTGACGTGACGGTCGGTCCCGGGCTGTCCGGCCGGGGCCACCGCCAGGAGGTGAGGTGGCCGCCACCGGCTTCAGGGGTGGGCCGCCGGGAGGAAACCGAGCGGCAACCGGGCGGCAACCGAGAGGAGCTGGACGACCACGGTCGGGGACGAGGCGGCGGGCAGTGCCGCGCCACCGCTACCGGTTGTGACCGGCTCGGCCCGAACGGTCGCTCCGGAGCGTCACCACGGCAGCCGAACGCCCTGGTCGGAGTCCCACCCTCGGCCCCCTGCGACCAACGGGGCGTACGAGGTCGGTCACCGACCGTTCCGATGGCTCACAGTGGCCAGGGTTCGCCGGAAAGAGCACGGCTCGATCCGTGACCCGCAGTCACCCGACACCCCGGCAACTCAGCTCCGCACGGTCACCGGGCCGGCCGGCCCGCGGTCGCTACCGCATGCAACGCCCTTGCCACACAACGAGTTTGGGCGAGATCCACGGGTCCACAGCACCAGAACCGAGAGACAATCAATAGCGACAGAGGGGCGAACCCGCAGCGTCGCGTTCCCCGCGCGCCGACCACCCCTCCCGCAGCCGAAGGACCCCGGCGCGGTGCGTGCCGGGCACCCGACGCTCCCTTCCACCATCGGCACCGTGACACGACTCCCACGAAGGAGTGGGAACCTCATGAGCGAGAACGAGCGCCACTTCGCGCGCGCCGACCACGAGGCCGCCAAGCGCCTCGCCAACACCGAATCCCCGTTCACCATCGAGGTCGAGTTCCTCGACGGGCTGACCGACCCCCAGAAGAACGCGTTCAAGCAAGCCGCCGACCGCTGGGTCAAGGTCATCGTCGGCGACCTGCCCGACATCGCGCTGGACGACGGCCGAATCGTCGACGACCTCCTCATCCAGGCCGAGGGAAAGCCCATCGACGGCGTCGGGATCGTCCTGGGCCAGGCAGGCCCCACAGGCCTGCGACCCAACCCCGGCCCCACGGAGTTCATCCCCGCGACCGGTCTGATGTCCTTCGACACCGCCGACCTCGCCAGCATGGAGGCCAACGGCACGCTCGTCGACGTCATCACCCACGAGATGGGTCACGTCCTCGGCATCGGCACCATCTGGGACCTCAAGCACCTCCTGCGCGGCGCCGGAACCTCCAACCCGACCTTCATCGGCCGGGCGGCCATGGCCGAGTACGCCCGCCTCGTGGGCACGTCCGCCCCCAGGCGCGTCCCCGTCGAGAACACCGGCGATCCGGGAACCCGCGACGCCCACTGGCGCGAGTCCGTCTTCGCCAACGAACTCATGACCGGCTTCGTCGGCCGGGCCGGCAATCCGCTGAGCCGGCTGACCGTGGCGAGCCTCGCGGACCTGGGCTACCAGGTCGACCTGGACGCCGCCGACCCCTACACCCTGCCCAACCACCTGGAACTCGCCGAGAGCGGCGTGCTGCGGGCCCGCATCGCTCCCATCGACGTCGGTGTCATGCGCCCCACCTCGCCCGAGATCCTGCCCGCCGGCAGCCTCCAGGCCGCCTGAGGCGGCATCCGCCATGGCGGACAACGACCCACCCCACCGGAAGAACGAGCCCTACGCCGTCCGGCGTCCCGAGGCATCCGTTCTCGACAGCCGAGCCGTCGTCCCCCGGGACAACGTCGTACGCCCCCCGCCCAACCAGTTCACCCACACCCTGATCACCGACCAGCCCTACTGGTACGACCACAGCAGCCCCGGCGGACCGCCCGACGGAACGGTCCCGGCCGGAACCCCCGTCGCCCTCCTGATCCGGACCGGCGACCGCTGCCGTGCCGTCACTCCCACCGGCCTCTACGTCACCGTCCCCTGCCCCCAGCTCCGTCCCCTGCCCGGCCCGCACCGGGACCGGTCGGCGCCTCCCGACGCCGCCGCCGGTCCAGGGGCCGGAGCTGAGTAACGGTACGCCGGGCGGCGGGTGATCAGCCCGGGCTGGGACCGAGGCCCTCGTGGCGACCGGAGACAGCTCCGGCCGCGACGAGGGCCGACGACGGTCGGCCGCGCGGACAGGTTCCCCCGGTGCCGGTCGCACGACTGCGCCCGACCGCGCGGGGGCGGTCCGGGCGGCCGTGACGGGCGGTCCGGCGATCTGGCTGTCGGAGGGCGTCGGTACTGTTCCTCACCTGATCGAACGTTCGAGGAGAGGGGCGGAGCTGTGCGGCGCTGGGAGTTCGTCGAGGGCGGCTCGGACAAGTTCTGGGAGGCCTCGGTCGACGATGCGGTGGTGACCGTGCGCTACGGCCGGTCCGGCACCGCCGGGCGGGAGCAGAGCAAGGAGTTCCCGACCGCGGAGGCCGCGCAGGCGCACTTCGCCAGGACGGTCGCCGAGAAGGAGCGCAAGGGCTATCGCGAGAGCACGGCCGGCGCGGCACCCGTCCCGCCGTCCGTCGCGGTGACCCCGCCGGCCGCCGCCCCCGGGCTTCCGGAGGCCCCGGTCGACGAGGACGCCTTCGTCCTGCCGGAGGCCTGGCGGAGGGCGCTGATCCCCCGCCGGGGCGGGGTCTCCCGCCCTCCGGCCGCCGCGGCGAGGAACGCGGTGTCGGAGTACCGCGCCTCGCTGAGGCAGCTGGACGACCGGATGGAGCAGGCGCTCACCTCGGACCGCAGCGACGCGGACCTGGTGGCGGCCGCCCGCGCCCACCACTCCGGCCGGCAGGACCCGCTCGGTGCGGCGGTGGTCGCCGCGTTGTTCTCGCGCTTCGCCGAGACCAGCGTGCGGAAGGCCGTGGACGCCTGGGTGGCGGAGTTCGGTCTGCCGTTCGCGGCCAGGGCCACCGTCGAGCTGTTCACGACGGCCGTCGAGACCGACTGGCACAACTCCCGCTCCGTCAACCCCCGCGTCCGGCGCGGACCCGACCCGAGGAGCGGCGTGTACCGCCCCGCCGCGGACCGGGTCCGGTCACTGCTCGCGGCGTGCGACGAGGAGACCCACCGCGCGGCGGTCGAGGCGCTGGCCGGATGCCGGAACAGCCTGACCCGCCTGCTGGTGGCGGCCTACCTGGTGCCGTCCGAGTCCGCCTGGGCCGAGGAGTGCGCCGAGTCGGGGGCCCGGCTGGGCTCCGCCGAGTGGTCGATGCTGCTGTGCTCGCTCTCCTCGGCCGAGCCCCTGGAGAAGCTTCCCCCGCTGCCGAGCCTGGGCTGGAACGGATGGTCCGCCGAGATCATCGCGACCGTGGCGGAGGGCCTCGGGGGCGCCGCCGCGCCGCTGATGCTGCACGACCTGACCACCAGCCACCACGACAACGACGGGAGGAAGCGGCTGCTGGGCGCGCTCGCCGAGCTCCCCTCCGACGAGGGCTTCCGGGGGCTGCTGGCCCTTCAGGGCGACAACAAGGCCGCCCGCGGAGCCCTGCTCGCCGCCGCCCGCCGCTTCCCCCGGCGTGCCGTGCGCCTCCTCGCGGAGGCCGCGGCGGCCCCGGCCGGCCCGGCCGCGCAGCGGCTGTCCCGGCAGCTCCTGACCGGCCACGTCGCCGCCCACCGCGCGATCGCGCTGGAGCTGTTGCCGCAGCTGCCGCCGGAGCAGGCCGCCGTGGTCGAACCGCTCACCGACCTCGGCCACCTGGTACCGGAGGTCCGTTCCGACTCGCTGCCGGAGCTGTTCACCAGCCCGCCGTGGGAGCGGCCGCGCTCCACCGGCAAGCCCCGCGTGCTGACCGGCCTCACCCCGCCGCAGGAGCCGCAGGTGCGGTGGCTGCCGGGTGAGCGGGAGGCCTGGGCGAGCGCCGAATCCTGGTACGCCCGCTGGTCGGACGGCGACTGGCAGCGGATCGCGGGCACGATCCGGGCCGCGGGCGAGTGGTCCGCCGAAGCCCGGTACCGCTCCAACCGGCACGAGGAGCTGGCGCTGTTCGCGTACGGCGACGAGGAGCTGGCCCGGCCGCTGATCGCGCGGTGGCGGACCGACGAGCACATCTGGGACGCCCAGGGCGCGCTGCGCCGGGTCGCCGCCCGTTTCGGGCCGGACGCGCTCGAACCGATCCGGGCCGCCGCGCTGCAGAACCCGGCCGCGTACGCGTCCCTGCTGCTGCCGTACCTGGACGTCCGGGTGGCCGAGACGATGGCGGACTGGCTGGGGCGCCTCAAGTCGGCCGGGGACACCGCCCGTTCCTGGTTCACCCGGCACGGCTCGGACGCGGCCCGGCTGCTGGTTCCGGCCTCGGTCGGGAAGGCCGGAGCGGCCCGGCGCGATGCCGAGCACGCCCTGCGGCTGATCGCCGCCGCGCACGGCGCCCCGGCGGTGCGCGCGGTGGCCGGCGAGTACGGGCCGAAGGCGGAGGAGGCGGTGGGCACGCTGCTGTCGGCCGACCCCCTGGTGAACGCGCTGCCGGCGAAGCTGCCCCAGCCCGGCGACTGGGCGGAGCCGGTGATGCTGCCGCAGCTCCTGGTGCGCGGCGGCGAGGGCGCCCTGCCCACCGCGGCGGTGCGGCACGTGCTCACCATCCTCGCGCTGTCCAAGTCCGGGGAGTTCTACCCCGGCCTCGACCAGGTGGTGGAGGTGTGCGAACCCCGGTCGTTGACGGAGTTCGGCTGGGCCGTGTTCGAGCAGTGGCGGCTGGCCGGCATGCCGTCCCAGGACGGGTGGGCGCTGCACGCGCTCGGCCGGCTGGGTGACGACGAGACGGTCCGCCGGCTGACGCCGGTGCTCCGGGCGTGGCCGGGCGAGGGGGCGCACCACCGGGCCGTGGACGGCCTGGAGGTTCTGGCCGGGATCGGCAGCGACGTCGCCCTGCTGCATCTGCACGGCATCGCGCAGCGGGTGAAGTTCAAGGCGCTCAAGGCGCGGGCACAGGAGAAGATCGCCGAGGTCGCGGCCGGTCTCGGCCTGTCCGGGGAGCAGCTGTCGGACCGCCTGGTGCCGGACTTCGGGCTGGACGCCGACGGGACGACGGTCGTCGACTACGGCACCCGGACGTTCACGGTCGGCTTCGACGAGCAGCTCAGGCCGTACGTGCTGGACGCGGCCGGCGCCCGCCGCAAGGATCTGCCGGTCCCGGGGGCGAGGGACGACGCCGAGCTGGCGCCTGCCGAGCGCAAGCGTTTCGCCGCGCTGAAGAAGGACGTCCGCACGGTGGCGGGGGACCAGATCCGCCGTCTGGAGGACGCGATGGTCACCCGGCGGTCGTGGACGGCGGAGGAGTTCGACCAGCTGTTCGTCGGGCATCCGCTGCTGTGGCACCTGGTGCGCCGGCTGGTGTGGCTGGCCGAGGCGGACGGCACCACGACGGCGTTCCGGGTCGCCGAGGACCGCACCCTGGCGAACGTCGCGGACGAGGTGTTCGTGCTGCCCGCCGGGGCCACCGTCCGGCTGGCCCACCCGCTGCTGCTCGGCGCGGAGCTCGCGGCGTGGTCGGAGCTGTTCGCCGACTACGAGATCCTGCAGCCGTTCCGTCAGCTCGGCCGCGCGGTGCACGCGCTGACCGACGGGGAGCGGGCGGGCCACCGCCTGGCCCGCTTCGAGAACGGTCCGGTGCTGCCCACCGCCCGGCTGGTCGGCATGGAGCGGCGCGGCTGGCAGCGCGGCGAGCCGCAGGACGCGGGCGTGGAGCGCTGGCTGTCCCGCCGGGTCGGGCCCGACCGCTACGTGGTGCTCGCACCGGAGCACGGCATCGCGGTCGGCATGCACGACGTGTACCCCGAGCAGCGGGTGGAGACGGTGTGGCTCGACACCCGTCCGGGCGACTACTGGACGCACAACCGGACGTTTCCGACCTTCGCCGAGCTCGACCCGGTCACCGCCTCCGAGGTGATCGCCGACCTGATCGAGCTGACCACGCCGTGACGGCGCACCACCTCACCGACAGCCACGCGAACCACTCCGGGAAGGCCGCCATGACCACCACCGCCGAGGAGCAGCTCCAGCGGCCGCCCGCCGAGGTCCGGTACACCGAGGAGCTGGCGGCGCTGCGCGCCGGGGACCGCGACCCGCGCCCGCCGGGCTGGGAGCTGAGCCTGCGCGCGGCCCGCCGGTTCATCGTCGGCGACGAGGCGGCCGGCATCGCCCGCAAGTTCGTCGGCGATCCGGCGCTGGTCGAGCGCGCCCTGGTGACCCTGGCCACCAACCGCGGCCTGCTGCTGGTCGGTGAGCCGGGCACCGCGAAGTCGCTGCTGTCGGAGCTGATCGCGGCGGCGGTCAGCGGGACGTCCCGGCTGACCGTGCAGGGCGGCGCGGCGACCACCGAGGACCAGATCAAGTACTCGTGGAACTACGCCCTGCTGGTCTCCGAGGGCCCCTCCACCCGGTCGCTGGTGCCCGCGCCGATGCTGCGCGGCATGGCCGAGGGCCGGGTGGTCCGGTTCGAGGAGATCACCCGCTGCCCGCTGGAGGTGCAGGACTCGCTGCTGTCCCTGCTCTCCGAGCGGGTGGTGGCGATCCCCGAACTGGACGGGCCGGAGGGCATGGTCTTCGCCAGGCAGGGCTTCAACGTGATCGCCACCGCCAACACCCGCGACCGAGGGGTGAACGAGATGAGCGCGGCGCTCAAGCGCCGGTTCAACTTCGAGACGGTCTTCCCGATCCCCGACCTGGCGACCGAACTCGCCCTGGTGGAGGCGGAGTCCGGGCATCTGCTGCGCCGCTCCGGGGTGGCCGCCGCACCCGACCGGGACCTGCTGGAGGTCCTCGTGACCACGTTCCGCGAGCTGCGGGCCGGTGAGGGCGGTGACCGTCCGGCCGCGGTGATGAGCACCGCGGAGGCGGTCTCGGTCGCCCATGCCATCGGGCTGCGCGGCTGGTACCTGCGCGGCGAGGCCGGCAACGCGGCCGACCTGGTCGCCGGCCTGGCCGGCGCCGCCGCCAAGGACAGTCCGGAGGACCTGGCCCGGCTGCGCCGCTACCTGGAGCAGCGGGTCCCTCGGCGGCCCGGCCCGCACTGGAAGGCCGTGCACGACGCCCGTCACCTGCTGGCCGGCTGATGCCCGCGGTCTTCCTCGGGGTCCGCCACCACTCCCCCGCCTGCGCCCGGCTGGTGGCGGACACCATCCGACGGCTGCGGCCCGCGTACGTGCTCGTCGAGGGACCGGCCGACCTCAACGGCCGGCTGGACGAGCTGGCCCTCGACCACGAGCTGCCGATCGCCGTGTTCAGCCACTACCGCGACGCCGAGCGGACCGCCACCACCTGGGCGCCGCTGTGCGACTACTCGCCCGAGTGGGTGGCGCTGCGGGAGGGCCGGGCGGCCGGCGCGGAGGTGCTCTTCGTCGACCTGCCGTCCTGGCACCCGGCGTTCGACCTGCGCGCCAACCGGTACGCCGACGCGGAGGCCCGGTACGCCGAGGCGACCGCCCGGCTGTGCGAGCGCTTCGGCACCGGCTCGGTGGACGCCCTGTGGGACGGCCTGTTCGAGGTGGCACCGGCGGACGGGCTCGCCGAGCGCCTGGACGCCTACTTCGACCTGGTCCGCGGCGACGCCGAGGCGGACGAGGGCGACCGGGCCCGCGAGGCGTACATGGCGGCCTGGATCCGCGCCGTCCTGGCCGAGGCGGGGACGGCGACCGTGCTGGTGGTCACCGGCGGCTTCCACACCCCCGCGCTCCGCACCCTCTGCGCGCGGCCCGCGGAGGCGCCCGGCCGGCCCGCGCTTCCGGAGCCGCGCCCCGGCGCGGTGTCCGGAAGCTACCTGGTGCCCTACTCGTTCCGGCAGCTGGACGCCTTCGCCGGCTACCAGTCGGGCATGCCCTCGCCCGCCTACTACCAGCGGCTGTGGGAGGACGGCCCCGGCCCCGCGGCCGACCGGCTGCGGCAGTCCGTGGTGTCGCGGCTGCGCGGGCGGGGCCTCCCCGTCTCCACGGCCGACCTGGTGGCCGCCGCCGCGCTCACCGGCGGCCTGGCCGCGCTGCGCGGACACCCGGTGCCGGCCCGTGCCGACGTGCTCGACGGCCTGGTCGGCGCACTGGTCAAGGACGACCTGACCCAGCCCCTGCCCTGGTCCCGGCGCGCCCCGCTGGCCCCGGGCAGCCACCCGGTGGTGGTCGAGACGGTCGCCGCGTGCAGCGGCGAGCGCACCGGGCGGCTGCACCCCGACACCCCGGCCCCGCCGCTGGTCCACGACGTCGCCGCCCGGCTCGCCGCGATCGGCGCCACCGGCACCCGCCCGGTGACCTGCGAGCTCACCACCGAGCACGGTCTGACGGCCAGCCGGACCCTGCACCGGCTGCGCGTCCTCGGCGTGCCCGGCCGTCACCGCACCGCCGGGCCCGCCCACGGCGCCGACCCGGTCACCACCGAACGCTGGGAGACCGGACCGGAGGCCGGCCGCGACGCCGCCCTGATCGAGGCGGGCGCGTACGGCGCCACGCTCGACGAGGCCGCCGCCGGCGTCCTCGCCGAGCGCGCCCGTACCACCGGCCCCACGGACGGCGGACTCGCCGTCCTGCTCTTCGACACCGTGCTGTGCGGCGCCACCGCCCTCACCGACCGCCTGCTGACCACGCTCACCGCCGTCCTCGCCCGCCACCCCGACCCGGGTGCCCTCGGCGCCGTCCTCGCCACCGCGCTCGGCCTGTGGCGGCACGACCGGGTGTACGGCACCGCCCGCAGTCCGCTGCTGGCCGCCGTCCTGGACGGTGCGGTCGCCCGCATCCTGTGGCTGGTCGAGGGCGCGCACGGCCGCTCCGGCGCCGACCCGGCGCGCCTCGCGGCCCTCGCCGCCGTCCGCGACGCGCTGCGCCACGCCCCCGGCCCGCTCACGGTCACCCCCGAGGACGCCGCCGCCCTCGCCCTGCGCATCGCCCGCGACCCGCACGCCCCCGCCGACCTGCGCGGCGCCGCCCACGGCCTCCACCTCGTCCTCACCCCCTCGGCCGATCCCGGCCTCGCCTCCGCCGCCCTGCACGCCGCGGGCGACCCCGGCGCGCTCGGCGACTGGCTGGCCGGCCTGTTCGCCCTCGCCCGGGAGGAGGTCACCGCCGACGCGGGTGACGGCTCCCTGCTGGCCGCCGTGGACTCCGTGCTCGCCGATCTCACCGACGCCGAGTTCCTCATCGCCCTGCCCGCCCTGCGCCAGGCCTTCGCCTGGTTCCCGCCGCGCGAGCGCGAGCGGATCGCCCGCCGTCTGATCGAGCGTCGCGGTCTGCGCGGCTCCGCCCGCGCCCTGCTCCGCACCACCGCCGACCCCGTGCACCTGGCCGCCGCCCGCGCCCTGGAGGAGAACGTGACCGCCCTGCTCGACCGCCACGGCCTGCGGAGCGCCCGGTGACCTCGCCCGAGCCGGCCCCCGGAACGGCGCCCGACCCCGCCCTGGAGCGCTGGCGCCTGGTCCTCGGTTCCCCCGCCGAGCGCTGGACCGGCAGCCCGGGCGCCGACGGCGCCGCCCGCGACGCCGCCCTGGAGTGGCTGTACGGCCGCGACGAGGACCTCGACCGGCGCGGCATCCGCGGTGCCGGCCTGGACCCGTCCCGGGTCACCGCGGTCGACTGGCTGGACGCCATCCACCGGCTCTTCCCCCGCGAGACGATCGAGCGCCTGGAGCGCGACGCCGTCGAGCACTACGGCATCGACGAGATCGTCACCGACCCGACCGTCCTGGAGCGGGTCGAGCCGAGCGCCGCCCTGCTGCGCGCCGTGCTCCGCACCAGGCACCTGATGAACGAGCAGCTGCTCGGCCAGGCCCGCCGCATCGTGGCCACGGTGGTCCGGCAGCTGATGGAACGCCTCACCCCGGAGCTGCGCCAGGCGTTCACCGGCGCCCGGTCCGCCCGCCCGAGCCGCCGCCCGCTCGCCCGCGACTTCGACTTCCGCCGCACCGTCCGGGCCAATCTCGGCCGCTACCGTCCCGCCGAGCGGCGGATACTGATCGAACGCCCGCACTTCCACTCCCGCACCCGCCGGCACCTGGAGCAGTGGCAGCTGATCCTGCTCGTCGACCAGTCCGGTTCCATGGTCGGTTCGGTGATCCACTCCGCGGTCACCGCGGCCTGCCTGTGGGGCCTTCCGGGCCTGAAGACCCATCTGGTCGCCTTCGACACCGAGGTGGTGGACCTCACCTCCGACGTCACCGACCCGGTGGAGCTGCTGCTGCGGGTCCAGCTCGGCGGCGGCACCGACATCGCCCGTGCCGTCGACTACGCGGCCGGTCTGGTGGAGAACCCTCGGCGCACCGTCCTCGCGGTGATCAGCGACTTCTACGAGGGCGGCGACCGGTACCGGCTGCTGCGCACCGTCCGCTCGCTGACCGAGCAGGGCGCCACCGTGCTCGGCCTCGCCGCGCTGGACGAGGAGGCCGCCCCGGCGTACGACCGGGAGCTGGCCGGCCGGCTCGCGGACGCCGGAGCGCGGGTGGGCGCGATGACGCCGGGGATGCTCGCCGAGTTCGTCGCCGAGAGGATCGGCCGATGACCGCCGCGACGCGGACCGATCTGCTCGCCCTGGACACCGACACGCTCGCCGCCCTCGCCAACCGAGGCCTGGTGAAGCGCGCCGCCCGCGAGGTCGCCGCGGGCGACGGGCCCCTTCCCGAACTCGACCCGAACGGCACGCTGCGCGGCACCTGCCCGGACGGCAACACCGTCGTCCTGCCGCCCGGCACCGGGCTGGACGGCGGCAGCTGCACCTGCGGCGCCCCCGGCGTGTGCCGGCACCGGATCGCCCTGGTCCTCGCCCACCAGCATGCCGCCGCCGACGGCCCCACCCCGCCGGGTCCCGCCCCCGGCGGCGGCCCCGCGACGTCCGGCGCCCCGGCGCCCGCCCCCATGTGGTCCCCCGGCGCGCTGGACGACGAGGCGCTGACCGCCGCCGTCGGAGCCCGTGCCGTGGCCGCCGCCCGCCGGACGCTGGCGCGCGGCTGCACCGCGCGGCTGCACCACGCGCGCCCGGACGATCCGCAGCCGGTCGCCGAACTGGCCGCCTGCACGGTCCGGTTCCCCGTCCCCGGTGAGCTGGGCTTCGCGGTGACCGACGCCGCGCAGGACCGCCGCGGCGAGATGATCGCCCTCGCGGTCTGGGCCTTCCGAGCCGCCGACGGCCGACCGACCGTCACGCTCGGCGATCCTTCCGCGCCGGATCCGGGCATCCCGGCGGTCCTGGACACCGCCCTCGATCTCGCCCGCGACCTGCTCCTCGACGGCGCCGTGCACGCCGGGCCGGTCCTCACGGCTTCTCTCCACCGGGTGCGCGGCGAGCTCGCCGACCGTTCCCTGCACTGGCCGGCCGACCTGGTCGCCGACCTGATCGGCCAGCTCGACGCGTACGCCTCCCGGTCCGCCGACCACCGGCCCGGGGAGACCGCGCTGCTGCTGGCCGAGCTCCACGCCCGTCACCGCGCCGCCGCCCGCCCCGGCGCGTCCCGGTCCGAGATCCTCGGCGTCCGGGAGACCGCCGAGACCCCGCTGCGCCGGGTCCGCCTGACCGCGCTGGGCTGCCGGATCCGCGGCACCGCGACGACCCGGTCCGCCGAGATCTACCTCGCCCACCCCGCCGCCGGGACCGTCCTGGTGCTCCGCCGCGGCTGGGACGTCCCCGCCGACGGCTCTCCACCCACCGGGCACGCGCTGGGCGCCCGCCGGATCGCCGGCCACCGCCTCGACGCCCTCGCCCGCGGCAACGTGGTCAGCGAGAGCGCGGTCCGCAGCGCCGCCCGTGAACTGCGCCTCGGCCGAGGCCGGGCCGCCGCCGGCACCGTCACCCCGGTCGGCGGCTCCTGGACCGACCTGCCCGCGCCGCTGCTGCTCACCGACCTCGACGCCCACCTGCGCACCCTCGAAGGCCGGCCGCCATGGCTGATCCGGCCGCGCATCGCCGCCGAGTCCCTGCACGTGGTCCGGCTCTCGGCCGTGGAGGGGATCCGGTACGACGCCGGCGAGCAGCGTCTGGAGGCCCCGGTCCGGGACGCCGTGGGCAACCCGGCCACCCTGGCCGCCACCCACGACCCGGTCTGCCCCGGCTCCCTCGACGCGCTCGCCGCGGCGCTCGGGTCCGGCGCCGTCACCCATGTCAGCGCCGTCGTCCGACGGGCGGCGGGCCGTACGGTCCTGGAGCCCGCCGCACTCCTCGCGGGTGACACCGTCATCGTCCCCGACCTCGCTCCCGGCACCGGGTCCACCGCCCTCTCCCCCGCCGCGCCGCCGCCGGCCGACCCCGCCGCGGCCGACCTCGCCGAGGCCCTCGCCGCTCTCGCCGACACCGCCCACCGGGGCCTGCGCCACCCGGACGGCCCCACCCTGACCCGTCTGGACCGCACCGCCGCCCGGCTGGACCGAGGCGGCCTGGCCACCACCGCCGGGCTCCTGCGCGCCTTCGCCCACGCCATGCGCGCGGGCGACCCGGAGGCCGCCGCCCGGACCTGGTCGGACGCGGTCGTCCGGGTCGCCGTCACCGTCGAGGCGCACCGGGAGAGCGCCGGCCGCCCCTGAGCACCGCCGCCGGGAACACCGGCCGGGGCGGCCCGAGCGGACGGCGGCGGAGTCCGGGCGTGCCCGGAGCCATGCGTGCCCGGAGCGATGCGCGTCCGGAACCATGCGTGTCCGGATCGATCAGGAATCGAGAAGCGCTGTTCACGGAGTTGCCCATAGCCTGCTCGCCATGGACATCACCATTCACACGACCGCCCTTCCGCACGACGACCCGGACGCGTCGCTCGCCTTCTACCGCGACGCCCTCGGCTTCGAGGTCCGCAGCGACGTCGGGCAGGGCCGGATGCGCTGGATCACGGTCGGCCCGCCCGGTCAGCCGGGCACGTCGATCCTGCTGGCGCCGCCCGCCTCCGATCCCGGCATCACCGAGGACGAGCGCCGCACGATCACCGAGATGATGGCCAAGGGCACCTACGGCTGGATCCTGCTGGCCACCCCGGACCTCGACGCCGTGTTCGAGAAGGTGCAGGCCGGTGACGCCGAGGTCGTCCAGGAGCCGACCGAGCAGCCGTACGGCGTCCGCGACTGCGCGTTCCGCGACCCCGCGGGCAACCTGATCCGCATCCAGGAACTGCGCTGACGCGCGAGGACGCCGATGGACAGGGAAGACGAGGGACAGAGGGGGGCTCCCATGTGCAAGGAGGAATGGCGGCGCGCACGCGTCCAGGCGCAGCGCCTGGCCGATCTCGCGCGGCTGCGCCGTGTCCGCGACCGGATCGACCGGGAGTACGCGCAGCCGCTGAACGTGGAGGCGCTCGCCCACGATGTGAACATGTCCGCCGGGCATCTGAGCCGGCAGTTCCGGGCCGCCTACGGCGAGTCGCCGTACGCGTACCTGATGACGCGTCGCATCGAACGGGCGACGGCGCTGCTGCGGCGGGGCGACCTCAGCGTCACCGAGGTCTGTTTCGCGGTCGGCTGCGCGTCGCTGGGCACGTTCACCACCCGCTTCACCGAGCTGGTCGGCATGCCGCCCGGGGCCTTCCGGCGCCAGGCGGCGGATGCGGCGGCCGGCCGGTCCGACACCTCGGGTGCGGCCCGCGACGCGGGACCGGCGGTCACCGTGGAGGGGATGCCCGCGTGCGTGGCGAAGCAGGTCGCGAGACCGGTCAGGAATCGAGAAGCCCCGCCCGCCGCGCGGCCCCTAACGTGATGTCCATGGCGAGCGGCACTTCCGCCCCTCCCGCCACAGCCCGCACATCCCCATCCATCCGCAACACCAGCACACGGAGTACGACATGAAGGCGCACGTCAGCTCGATCCTCCTCGGCGTCCGGGACATGGACCGGGCCAAGCAGTTCTACACCGAGGGACTCGGCTGGAAGATCCAGAACGACTACGGCATCTCGGTGTTCTTCGAGTCGGACGGCGCCTCGCCGGTCGGCTTCTACGAGCGCGGGGGCCTGGCCGGCCAGGTGGGCACGGACCCGGAAGGCAGCGGCTTCAGCGGGCTGGTCCTGACCTACGTCGTCCGCAGTGAGGCGCGGGTCGACGAGATCATCGCGGAGGCCCGGAAGGCCGGCGCCACGGTCCTCAAGCCCGCCGGCGCCCTGCCGTGGGGCGGGTACGGCGGCACCTTCGCCGACCCGGACGGCTACGTCTGGAGCCTCGGCTACAGCGCCCAGGGAACCGACCAGCCCTACGCCGAGTAGCCGCGCCCTCCTGCCCCACAGCCGTTCGGGACGGCGCGGCGCGTGCCGCGGCCGTCCCGGACACGGCGATGGCCCCGGCGCGGGAAACGGGAACGGGAACGGTCACGGCGGCCGGAGCCGCGGTGAGCCGACAGAACGACCAGGAGAAGGATCGTGAGGTTCACGGCCCAGGTCGAACCACCCGAGCCCATGCGGGGGCTGGAGGTTCCGCCCGCGGTGGTGGCGGCGCTCGGCGGGGGCGCGCGGCCGCCGGTGACGATCACGGTCAACGGGCATTCCTGGACGAGCCGGGTCGCCCTCCTGCGCGGCCGTCACCTGATCGGCCTCAGCAACGCCAACCGACGGGCCGCGGGTGTCGCGATCGGCGACGAGGTCGAGGTCGAGGTGCGACTCGGCACCGGGCCGCGCGTCGTCGTGGAGCCCGCGGACTTCACCCGGGCCCTGGACGGCGATCCCGCCGCCCGCGCCGCGTACGACAAGCTCGCCCACAGCCGCAGGCGTGAGCACGTGCGCGCCGTCGAGAGCGCGAAGAAGCCCGAAACCCGCTTGCGGCGGATCGAGAAGGCGATCGCCGCCCTGCGGGGCTGAACCCCGGGGAACGGGACTTCGCCGGCCGTGCCGCCTCGGCCTCGGCCTCGGCCGCTCCGGCGGGACGGAGGCCTGCCCGGTTCGCCGCCCCCCGGGTCAGTGCTCCCGGGCAGCGGCCTGCCAGGCGGCGCCGCTCAGCCGCCGAGGCGGGCGAGCAGCAGGCGCGCCCGCCGGGTCTTGGCCTCGGCGCGGTTCTTCAGGTACAGCGCGTGGGCGAGGCGGTGCTGCTCGGCCTCGCGCATCCGCTCGTCGATGATGGCGCGCGCGGTGTCAAGGTGGTAGTTCATGACAGTCGTCTCCCTCTGGCAGGTGGCCCGCCGATGGCTTCACCATCGACCCCCAAGGCCGCCTTCCACCTATGATTCTACACCCAAATGTGACCACCGCTTGCCATTTCACAGCCGAACAAGCCTTGTTGTCCTACTGTTTAAAGGCCCGTCGGTTGGTGAGCATTCGGTGTGCCGGGCGTGACCGGCCGCCGTCCGGACGAGGACGGTCAGGGCGCGGCGGGGTGCTGGCCGCCCAGCCGGGTCAGGGCGTCGCGCAGGGCGGCGCGGGTGGTGATGCCCAGCTTGGGGAAGGCGCGGTAGAGGTGGGCGCTGACGGTGCGGGGGGACAGCCGCATCTGCTCACCGATCTCCTTGTTCGTCAGGCCGCCGGCGGCGAGCTCGGACACCCGGCGTTCCTGCCAGGTCAGCGGCACCGCGGTGGGCGCCGGGGTGCGGGACGCGACGCCGGCGGCCCGCAGTTCGGCCTGGGCGCGCTCCGCCCAGGCGGTGGCGCCGAGCCGGTCGAGCGTCTCGGCCGCCGGGGCGAGGAACGCGCGGGCCGCCGCGCCGCCCTGGGTGCGGCGCACCCGGGTGCCGTGCGCGAGCCGGATCCGGGCCAGCTCGAACGGGAAGCGCTCGGCGGCCGGGTGTGACTGGGCGCGCGCGTACATGTCCGCCGCCTCCCCCTCGTCGTCGGCCGTCAGCGCCAGGGCTCCGTAGGTGACCAGGGCCAGGCGCGGGGAGATGTCCGGCAGGCCGGCGTCCCGGGCCGCCAGCGCGTGGGCGCGGGCCTGCTCGGCGCGGCCGGTGTGCAGGGCGGCCTCCACCAGGTCGAGCAGGGTCCGCGACGCCTGGTAGGCGTAAGGCCGGAACGCGCCCGGCGCGGTGATGCCGATGGAGTAGAGGAACGCGGTCTCGTAGTCGCCGGCGCTCAGCGCGATGGTCGCGCCGACGGCGTCCGCGATCTGGGTCAGGAAACCGACGGCGCGCGGGCGGGCCCAGGCGTCGACCGCGGCCTGCAGGTCGCGTGCCTCCTGCGCCCGGCCGCGCAGGGCGGCCAGCTGGGCCAGGTAGGCCCGCGTCTGGTGGGCGAACAGCCCGTGGCCGTGTTCGCCGGCCAGGGCCAGGGCGCGCCGTCCGGTGCGCTCGGCGGCCTCCCACTGACCGAGCGCCAGCTGGTCGAGCATGATCAGGTGCAGCATGACGATGCCGCTGGAGACCGCGCCGGTGTCCAGTTCACGGTCCACCACGCGCTCCAGGTGCGGGCGCAGCGGGCTGAGGACGTCGAGGTGGTAGGCGGACACGGCCAGGCGCGTGACGTCCCACGGGTCCTGGTCCTCCAGGTCCACCGCGGCCCGGTCCACCGGCTCGGACCAGCCGGCGCCGTGCCGGACCACGTCGCTCCAGGTGCTGCCGTACATCGACGCCCGCGCGGTGGCGCGGTCGCCGAGGGAGGCGAGCACCTCGTGCGTGCGCTTCCAGGCGTTGCGGCTGCCGGCGTACTGGCTGACGGCCAGCAGCAGGCTCACCAGCCGGTCGAGCACCTGCGCGCCGTCGCCCCCGTCCGCTCCGCCGTCGCGCAGCCGCTCGACCGCCGCGGTGACCCGGCGGTGGGTGGCCCGCACGTCGCCGTCCTGGTACAGCGCCAGGTAGGCGTTGGCGAGGACCGCGGCCGGATCGTCCTCCGAGCCGTGCGCGGACGCGGCCCGCGCGAGGCTGCGCGCCTGGCCGAGCCGGTCCGCCTGCGCCGCGACGAAGGCGGCGTCACCGACCCGCCGGGACCGGTCGGCCCGGTTCTCGCTCAGCTCGGCGGCGCGGGTCAGCCAGGACACCGCCATCAGCGCGCCGCCGCGCCGGGTGGCCGAGCGGGCCGCGGCCTCCAGGGCGGCGGCCACCTCCTCGTCGGGTTCGACGGTGGCGGCCGCCAGGTGGGTGGCGCGCCGTTCCGGGTCCTCCCGGTGGACGTGCGCCAGCACCCGGTGGGCGGCGCGGCGCTGGTCGGTCGTGGCCAGCCGGACGACGCTCGACCGCACCAGCGGGTGCCGGAAGGCGAGGTCGCCGGTGGCGGGCTCGACGACCAGCAGACCGCAGGCCACCGCCTCGTCGACACCGCTCATGCGGTAGCGCGCGGCCGTCGGGGCCGCGCCGTCGCCCGACCTGGCCGCCGCGCCGTCGAGGGCTCCGGTCAGCAGTTCCGCGCGGACGGCGTCGCCGAGGCGCGCGAGGCGGGCGGCGTAGATCTCCTGGATCCGCCGGGGCAGCGGCACGCCGTGCCGGCCGGGCGGTTCCTCCGGCGCCGGGCCACCGGGGCGGGCGGCGATGTGGGCGGGCAGTTCCAGCAGGGCCAGCGGGTTGCCGCGGGCCTCGTCCAGCACCTGCGCGCGCAGCCGCTTGCCCAGCTCGGGGTGGTGACGGTCCAGCAGCCGGGTGGCGTCCGCGTCCGCGAGCGCGCCGACCGGCATCTCCGGCAGGGCCGCGGTGTCGAACCGCGAGGCGATGTCGCCGCGGACGGCGACCAGGAGTCTGGCCCCGGGGCTGCCGGCCAGCCGGCGGCCGACGAAGCCGCAGACCTCGGCGCTGGCGTCGTCCAGCCACTGGCCGTCGTCGAGGACGAGCAGCAGCGGCCGCCGCGCGGCCGTCGAGGAGAGCAGGGTGAGCACGGCGATGCCGAGGGCCATGACCGACGGTGGCGGGCCGTCGGTGCGGCTGAACACCGCGTCGAACGCCGCGCGCACGTCGGCCTTCAGTTCGCCGCCGTCGGCCCGGCCGCCGTCCGGGAGCAGCGGGTAGAGGAGCTGGTGCAGCCCGGCGTAGGGCAGTTCGGTCTCCGCCTCGACCCCGGTGGCGCGGATCACCAGGTGGCCGGCCCGGGCCGCGTGCTGCGCCGCCAGGTCGAGCAGGGCGCTCTTGCCGACCCCCGCCTCTCCCCTGAGCAGCAGCGCCTGTCCGTCGGCGGCCCGCACGAACGCGGTCAGCCGATCCCGTTCGGGCTCCCGGCCGACCATCACCATGCCCGGTTCCACGCTCCGTTCCCTCCCCTGCCCCCGGCCGCCCCCGAAGGCGCGTCACCACCCGCCGTACTCAACTGGACGGTTAGTTGATTAGACTGTGCCTTGGTACAACTGTCAAGTAAATGGTTAGTTAGGAGCTGGGTGCATGGAGCGCGACGCGGAAGCCACGAAGCGCAGACTCATCGCGGCCGGCCGGGCGGAGTTCGCCGCGCACGGACTGAACGGCGCCCGCGTCGACCGCATCGCCGCCGCCGCGCGCAGCAACAAGGCGCAGATCTACCACTACTTCGGGAACAAGGCCGGGCTGTTCGACGCGGTCTGGAACGAGCTGGTCGAACAGATCGTGGTGAGCGTGCCGCTCGACGCGGACGACCTGCCGGGGTTCGCGGCCGCGCTGAGCGACCTCTACGCCGAGGACCCGGCCATGCCCCGGATCATCACCTGGCAGCGGCTGGAGCACGGCAGCTCGGTCAACGAGCTCGGGGTCGCGGACGTGCGCAGCAGGAGTGCCGCCATCGCCGAGGCGCAGGCCAGGGGCCTGGTCTCGACCCGGTTCGAGCCCGAGGTCCTGATCGCCCTGCTGGTGCACGTCGCGATGCTCTGGCCGGCGGCCAATCCGGAGGTCCTGGCGGTGGTGGACCTGGAGGACCGCGCGCGGCGCCGCGAGGTGGTCCGCCGGATCGCCGCCGCCCTGGTGGAGTGAGGCCGCGGCGGTTCCGCCGACGGGCGGGGGTCCGCCGACGGGCTTCGCCGACGGACCGGCCCCGGGGCGGGGGCGGGGGCGTTCCTGGCACGGGGAACCGCACGGGCCCAGGCCGATGCGGCCGGGATATTTCCATAATTAATGACAAGCACTAGGGTGCGGCTCGTGGCAGAACTGACGGGTCGAAGGTTCGAGGGAAAGGTCGCCGTGATCACCGGTGCCGCCCAGGGCATCGGCGCGGCCACCGCGCACCGGCTGGCGTCCGAGGGCGCCTCGGTGGTCCTGGTCGACATCGCGGACGCCCCCGGCCGGGCCACCGCCGCGGCGATCAGGGAGCGGGGCGGCAGGGCCGAGTACCGGCACGGCGACGTGGCCTCCGCCGCGATGTGGGACGAGCTGGCCGCCGCCGTCCGGCACACCCACGGGCGGCTCGACGTGCTGCACAGCAACGCCTACGCCGTCGTGGTCAAGCCCGCCCACGCGCTCAGCGAACAGGAGTGGGACAGCCAGCTGGACGTCACGCTCAAGGCCTCCTGGCTGGCGGTGCGCGCCTTCGCCCCGGCGCTGCGCGAGTCCCTGGGCTCGGTCGTGCTCACCTCCTCGGTGCACGCCCTGGTGGGCCTGCCCGGCCATCCGGCCTACGCCGCGGCCAAGGGCGCGCTGGGTGCGCTCGGGCGGCAGCTCGCCGTGGAGTACGGGCCGCGGGTGCGGGTCAACACCGTCCTCCCCGGGCCGATCATGACCTCGGCCTGGGACCGGGTGGACGCGGCCGGGCGCGGCGCGAGCGCGGCCGAGACGGTGGCCAAGCGGTTCGGGCGCCCCGAGGAGGTGGCCGCCGCCGTGGCGTTCCTGGCCTCCGGCGAGGCGTCCTACATCACCGGCGCGAGCCTGGTGGTGGACGGCGGATGGTCCGTCGTCAAGGCCTCGTCGTGACCGGGGCGCGGCGGGACGCGGAAGGCGGGCCGACATGAACTACCCCGGCCGGGGGCTGCACGGACAGGCCGTCGAGGTCATCGGCGCGCGGATCGTCGCGGGCGCCTACCCGCCCGGCTCGTCGCTGCACCCGGGTGCGATCGAGCAGGAGCTGGACGTGAGCAAGACGGTCGTCCGCGAGGCGCTCCGGGTGCTGGCGGCGAAGGGCCTGATCGACTCGCGCCAGAAGCGCGGCACCTTCGTGCGGCCCCGCGCGGACTGGAACCTGCTCGACGGCGACCTGCTGCGCTGGCAGACCCTCGGCGCCCCCGGCCGGACCGGTGCCCAGGGCCGGATCGAGGCCCAGGCGGGGCCCGGCGCCCAGGACCGGTGCGGCGTCCGGCACCGTCCCTTCCTGGACGACCTCGCCGAGGTCCGCGGCATCGTGGAGCCCGCGGGCGCCCGGCTGGCCGCCGTACGCCGCGACGAGGCCGACCTGGCCGCGCTCGCCGCCGCGCTCGACCGGATGGGCGCGGCGGGCCGCGACCCGCAGGCGGTCGTCGAGGCCGACCTGGCCTTCCACCGGGCCCTGCTCGCCGCCGCCCACAACGAACTGCTGACCCGTATGGAGGTGGTCATCGAGGCCGGCCTGCGCGTCCGTGACCGGATCGTGCACGGCGCCGGGCACTGGGCCGACCCGGTCCCCGCCCACGCGGCCGTGCTGCGGGCGGTGCGGAACCGGGACCCCGAGGCCGCCGAACGCGCGGTCGAGGCGCTGCTCGCCCAGGCCTCCGAGGACCTCGCGGAACTGGCGGACGGGCCCGGCCTCGGGGAGGGCGGGAACGGATGAGGATCACCTCACTGGAGACGTTCCTCGTCGCGCCGAGATGGCTGTTCCTGCGCGTCGCCACCGACGAGGGGATCACCGGCTGGGGGGAGCCGGTCGTCGAGGGCCGCGCCGAGACGGTCCGCACGGCCGTCGCCGAGCTCGCCGACCACCTCGTCGGCCGGGACCCGCTGCGCATCGAGGACCACTGGCAGGTCCTCACCAAGGGCGGCTTCTACCGCGGCGGACCGGTGCTCTCCAGTGCGGTCGCCGGCATCGACCAGGCGCTGTGGGACATCGCCGGGAAGGCGTACGGCGTCCCGGTCCACCGGTTACTGGGCGGGCCGGTCCGCGACCGGGTCCGGATGTACGCCTGGATCGGCGGGGACAGCCCGGCGGAGGTCGCCGAACTGGCCCGCGCCCAGGCCGAGGCCGGGTTCACCGCCGTCAAGATGAACGGCTCGGGCCCGATGGGACCGCTGGAGACCCAGGGCCGGACCCGCGAGGTGGTCGACCGCGCCGCCGCCGTACGGGAGGCCCTCGGCCCCGAGCGCGACCTGGTGATCGACTTCCACGGGCGGATGTCCACCGCGATGTCCCGGCGCCTGCTGCCGCTGCTGGAACCGCTGCACCCGCTCTTCGTCGAGGAGCCCGTCCTGCCCGAGCACTCCCGTCACCTGGAGCGGCTGGCCGGGTCGACCGGCGTCCCGCTGGCCGTGGGCGAACGCCTCTACTCCCGCTGGGACTTCCGGGACGTGCTCACCTCCGGCATCGCCGTCGCCCAGCCCGACGTCTCGCACGCCGGCGGCATCTCCGAGGTCCGCCGCATCGCCGCGCTCGCCGAACTCCATGACGTCGCGCTGGCCCCGCACTGCCCGCTCGGCCCGATCGCCCTCGCCGCCAGCCTCCAACTCGCCTTCGCGGTACCGAACTTCCTCATCCAGGAACAGAGCCTGGGCATCCACTACAACCGTGGAGGCGAGCTGCTCGACCACCTGCTCGACCCGACGCCCTTCCGCTTCACCGACGGCCACGCCGCCCGCCCCACCGGGCCCGGCCTGGGCATCGAGATCGACGAGGCCGCCGTCCGCCGGGCCGCCGAGCTCGGCCACCGGTGGCGCAACCCCGTCTGGCGCCACCAGGACGGCTCGTTCGCGGAATGGTGACCGGCCGGGACCCCAGGGCCCCCTGAGGCCGCCGGGACCACCGCCACCACCCGACCCGACCCGACAAGGCCACGCCATGAACCTCGCCGACCTGTCCGCCTCGGTGCTCGCCGTCGTCCGCGGCACCGACCCCGACGCCGCGCTCGACTGCGTGCTCGCCCTCGCCGAAGGAGGCATCTCCGGCATCGAGGTCTCGCTGACCACCCCCGACGCCCTGCGGGTGATCGAACGGGCCCGCCGCGCACTCGGCGACACCGCCCTGCTCGGCGCCGGCACCGTGCTCACCGCCGCCGACGCCGCCCGGGCGGCCGGCGCCGGCGCCCGCTTCCTCGTCACCCCGGCCGTCGTCGCCACCGGGCAATGGGACCCTTCGGCACGCGAACTGCCCGTGCTGATGGGCGCCCTGACGCCCAGCGAGATCACCACGGCGATGGCGCGAGGGGCCCTCGCCGTCAAGCTCTTCCCCGCCTCGCTCGGCGGCCCCGCCTACCTGCGCGCCCTGCGCGACCCGCTCCCCGGCGTCCCCTTCGTCCCGGTCGGCGGCGTCGGCCTCGACGAGGCCAGGGCCTACCTGGCCGCCGGGGCCGTCACCGTCGGCGTCGGCTCGCCCCTGGTCGGCGACGCCGCCCGCGGCGGGGACCTGGACGCCCTGCGCGCCCGGATCGCCCGGTGGCGCACCGCCCTCACCGAAGAGACCGCCCTCGCCGAAGAGACCGCACGCACCGAGGAGACCGAACACACCGAGGAGACCGCGGCATGAGCGGCGCGGTACCCCAGGTCGTCACCGTCGGCGAGACGATGGCCGCGCTGCGGGCCGACGGCCCAATCCGGCTGGGCGGAACGATGCGGCTGTCGGTGGCCGGCGCGGAGAGCAACGTCGCGATCGGCCTGGCCCGCCTGGGCCACCCGGTCGGCTGGGTCGGACGGGTCGGCGACGACGAGTTCGGCGCCCTCGTGCTGCGGACGCTGCGGGCCGAGCAGGTGAACGTCGGCTTCGCCCGCGTCGACCGGGACGGCAGGCCCACCGGTCTGCTCGCCTCCGAGACCGGCGCCCGCGATCTGGTCAAGGTCGGCTACTACCGGTCCGGTTCGGCGGGATCGGCGCTCACCGCCCAGGACGTCCTGCCGGCCCTGACCCCGGGTGTGCGCGTCCTGCACCTGACCGGCATCACCCCCGCCCTGAGCGAGGAGGCCGCCGACGCCGTCCTCGCCGCGGCCGTCCGCGCCGGGGACCTGGGCATCACCGTCTGCCTCGACGTCAACTACCGCACCCGGCTCTGGTCGGTCGCCGAGGCCCGCGCCCGCCTGCGTCCGCTCGTCCGCCGGGCCGACGTGCTGGTCGCCTCCGCCGACGAACTCCCCCTGGTGGCCGGTGCCCCCGCCCTGGACGAGCCGGAGGCGGTCGCCGAGCTGCTCACCCGGGGACCGGGCGAGGTCGTCGTCACCCGGGGTGCCGCCGGCGCCACGCTCACCACCGCCGACGGCACCGTCGACCAACCCGCCCGCCGGGTACCGGTGGTGGACGTCGTCGGCGCCGGTGACGCCTTCGTCGCCGGCTACCTCTCCGGCCTGCTCGACGGCCTCGCCCCACCGGCGCGCCTGCACCGCGCCGCCACCACGGCGGCCTTCGCCGTCGCCACCCCCGGCGACTGGGAGGGCCTCCCGACCCGCCGCGACCTGCACCTGCTCGACGCCCCCGCCGGCACCACCCTCCGCTGACCCCGCGGGAGACCGCGGGAGACCGCGGGTCCGGGCAGGTCAGGGGATGTGGACTGAGGCGCCCATGCGGTAGTCGTGGGCGGAGAAGGCGGCGCCGACGGCGAAGCGGTCGCCGCGCACGAGGGTCTGCCGCCATTCGACCAGGCGCCCGGCGGTGTCGTGGCCGAGGCGGTCGATCGCGAGCAGCGCGGTGGTCTCGGGGCACTCCAGCAGGATGCGCTCCCCCCGGCCGGGGACGACGGCGCGGATGCGCTCCCAGCCGCCGCAGATCCGGCTGCCGCAGTGGCGTTCGAGTTCGTCGTAGAGTCCGGTGCGGGTGAAGTCGACGTCCAGCAGCGGGCGGGCCACGTCGGCGGGGAGCCAGACCCGGTCGACGGCGAGCGGTTCCTCGTCGGCGAGGCGGACGCGTTCGAGGTAGACCAGCGGGGTGGACTCCTCCAGGCCCAGGCGGGCGGCGATGACGCCGTCGGCGCGCTGGTCGAGGGCGCGGACGACGCTGCGCTGGACGGCGCCGACCTCCTCGACGGCGCGGAAGAGGCTGTACGCCTCGCCGATGTCCTGTTCCAGCGGGCGGCTGGTGGTGAAGCGCGACACCTTGCCGCGCTGGGCCGTGACGAGGCCCTCCTCGCGGAGCGTGCGGAGGGCCTCGCGGACCGTGTGCCGGCTGACCGCGTACTCGGCGACGAGGTCGTGCTCGCCGGGGAAGACGTCGCGGAACTCGCCCCCGTCGAGCCGGCGCAGCAGGTCGGCGCGCAGCTGCGCCCAGAGCGGCTTGCCCGGGGTGCGGACGAGCGGACGGGGGCCGGGCTGGGAGGTCACGGCGTCTTCCCGGGGGTCAGGGGTCGGTTGGTCGGTGCGGGCCACGGAGTGAATGGTGGTCCCTTCGGGGGGACAGCACAAACCCGGGCCCGCGGGCGCCAGGGGTGTCAGACCAGCAGGTCGACCAGCATGAAGGCGGCCACCGCGAGCAGCAGGACGGCGAAGGCCCGCTGCAGGGCGGCTCCGGAGAGCCTGGCCGCCAGCCGCCGGCCGTCCCAGGCGCCGAGGACGGCGGCGCCCACGAACGGTCCGAAGACCGCCGGGTCGAGGGAGACGCCGGTGACCGTCAGGCGGGTGGCGAGGGAGACCAGCGAGTTGATGAGGACGACCACCAGGCTGGTGCCGACGGCCCTGCGCATCGGCAGGCGGAGCACGGAGACCAGGGCGGGCACCGCGAGGAAGCCGCCGCCGACGCCCAGCAGTCCGGTCACCGCGCCCAGGCCGGCGCCGGCCGCCACCGTGCCCAGCGGCCCGCCCCGGGCGGCCGGGCGCCCGGACGGACCGTCGGCGGCACCGGCGGCGCCCTCGCCGGGCACACCCCGCGCCGCCCGGGTGCCGCGCAGCATCGCCGCGGCCGCCAGGGCGGCGAGGGCGGCGAACGCGCAGGTCAGCACCGGCTGGGGGATGCGGTGGGCGAGCGCGGACATCCCGGCGGCGGGCAGCACGCCGGCGGCGGCGAACAGAAGGCCGGTGCGCCAGGCGATGGTCCCGGTGCCGCTGTGGCGGGCGAGGGCGGTGACGGAGGTCGCGGTGACGATGACCAGGCTGGTGGTCCCGGCCTCGGCGGGCGAGACGCCCAGGAGGTACACCAGGGCCGGGACCGCCAGCACTCCCCCGCCGCCGCCCAGCGCGCCGAGCGCCACGCCGACCACGGCTCCGCAGAGCAGGGCGAGGATCAGGACGCTCACGCCGTGACGCCGTCCGGGGTCCGGTCGTCCGCCGTCCCGTCGGCCGGGTGGACGACCTCGCCGTGCCACGCGGCGAAGCCGCCGCGCAGGTCGGTGGCCTCGAAGCCGCGGGCCCGCAGCACGGAGGCGGCCACCGAGGAGCGGTTGCCGCTCGCGCAGATCACCGTCAACGGCCGCTCGGTCGGCAGTTCGCCGAGCCGGGCGAGCAGTTCGGGCAGCGGGAGAAGGCGGGCTCCGGGGACGGTCCCGTTGTCCCGCACCTCGCCGGGACCGCGCACGTCCAGCACCTCGAAGCCCTCCACCGCGTCGGCGAGCCGCTCCGCCAGGGCGTCGGCCTCCACCCGCGCGGTCGCGGTCAGGTACGCGGCGCCGATCGCCTCCACCGGCGTCGCCAGGGCGCCCTGGACGCGGTCGAAGCCGATCCGGGCCAGCCGGGTGCGGGCCTCCGGCGCGGCGTCCGGGTCGCCGCACAGGACGATGGCGCCCTCGGCCTCAAGCACCTGGCCGGCGAGTTCGGCGAACCGGCCGCCCAGCGGGATGTTGACCGCGCCGTGCAGGTGGGCAGCGGCGAACGCCTCCGGGTCCCGGGTGTCCAGCACGGTGGCGCCGGCCGCCCTGGCCCCGAGGAAGTCCTCCGGGGTGAGCGGGGCGACGGGGTCCTCGTGCAGCACCGGGCGGTCCTGGCGGTTGCGCACCGAGGTGAACGCGAAGTAGGCGGGCGCGGTGGGCTGGCCCTCGGTCACCACCGCGACGAACTCGTCCTCGGTCATCTCGGCCAGGGCGTAGTTGCCCCGGCGCTGGTTGCCGATGGTGCAGCTCAGCTCGGTGGAGAGGTTCTTGCCGCAGGAGGAACCGGCGCCGTGCGCCGGGTAGACGCGGGTCTCGTCGGGGAGGGTGAGCAGCGCGCGGGTGGAGTGGTAGAGGGCGCGGGCCATCTCCTCGGCGGACCGGCCCCGGGAGCTGAGCAGGTCGGGCCGGCCGACGTCGCCGATGAACAGCGTGTCCCCGGTGAGGACGCCGAACGGGACGGCGTCCTCGGCGTGTTCGCGCACGACGACGCAGATCGACTCGGGGGTGTGGCCCGGGGTGTGCCGGATCTCCAGGTCGACCTCGCCGAGGCTCAGGTGCGCGCCGTCCGCCAGGGGGTCGGTGTCGAAGTCGAGCGCGGCGGCGGAGCCGAAGGAGATCCGGGCGCCGGTGCGCTCGGCCAGCTCCAGGTGACCGGAGAGGAAGTCCGCGTGGATGTGGGTCTCGATGACCCGTTCGATGGTCAGGCCGTGGCCCTCGGCGGTGGCGAGGTACTCGTCCACGTCGCGCTGGGGGTCGACCACGACGGCCCGGCCGGTGGTGCGGTCGCCGACGAGGTACGAGGCGTGGGAGAGGCAGTCGAGGTAGAACTGCACGAAGACCAGTGGTCCGGTGTGCTCGGTCATGACGGGCTCCTGGGGGTGGGCAGGGCTGAGGGCGCCGGGTGGGCGGGGGAAGGGGGCGGGAGGGGTGCGGCGGCGGCGTCAGGCGAGCCCGCGGAGCATGAGGTTCCAGTAGAGGAACGGCAGTCCGCGCCGCTTGAGGTGCCACATGTCGGTGCGCTCGCGGATGGTGTCGATCACCGGGATCGAGGGCGTGGGCCGCCCGCTGTAGTCGAACTCGGCGAGCAGCATCTTGTTGCGGGCGGTGACCAGCGGGCAGGACGAGTAGCCGTGGTAGGCGGCCCCGGGCTCGCGGCCGGCGAGGCTCGCGAGGAGGTTCTCGACGAGCACGGGCGCCTGCTTGCGCACGGCGGCGCCGGTCTTGGAGTTCGGGGAGGACCCGGCGTCGCCGAGGGACCAGATGTTCGGGTAGCGGACGTGCCGCATGGTGTGCTTGTCGATCTCGACGTAGCCGGCCGGGTCGTCGGCGCCGGCCAGCGGGCTGCGCTTGATCCAGTCCGGGGCGCTCTGCGGCGGCACCAGGTGCGCGACGTCGTACGGCAGGGTCGTCCCCTCGCCGGTGGCCAGGTCGGTGACGACCACCTCGCGGGCGTCGGGGCGCACCTCGGTGACCTCGCTGCCGTAGTGGACCTTGATGCCGTAGCGGCGGACCACGTCGTCGAGGACGCGGGCGAACTCCGGGACGCCGAAGATGGCGGCCCCGGGGATCACCAGGTGGACGTCGATCCGGTCGAGCACGCCTTCCCTGCGCCAGTGGTCGGCGGCGAGGTAGGCGATCTTCTGCGGGGCGCCACCGCACTTGACGGCGCCGGTGGGCATGCTGAACACCGCGCTGCCCGAGCGGGTCTCGCGGATGAAGCGCCAGGTCCTGGGGGCGGTGTGCGGCAGGTAGTTGCTGGACAGGCCGTTCTCGCCGAGCCCGGCCGCCAGGCCCGGCACCCGGTCCCAGTCCAGCTGGATGCCGGGGCAGACCACGAGGTGGTCGTAGGAGACGGTGGCGCCGTCGTCCAGCGTCACCTCCTGGGCCTCGGGGTCGACGGCGACGGCGGCGCGGCGTATCCACTGCACGCCCTTCGGCATGACGGACGCCTGCGGACGGATGCTCTCCCGCAGCGGCGCCCGTCCGCCGCCGACCAGCGTCCACAGCGGCTGGTAGTAGTGGCGCTCGTTCGGGTCCAGCACGGCGATGTCCTGCTGCCCGGCCCGGCGGAGGCGGGCCGCGACCGAGATGCCCGCCGTTCCGCCGCCGATGATCACGATCCGGTGATGCTGCTTGGTCCTCAAGGGCCCTCCTGGCTAAATGTACGTACATTAAGCTAGGCCCGACCTGCATGGATATGCAAGAGGCATCGGCCTAAATGTTCGGACATTTAGCGAGGAGAGCCCCGCCAGGGGCAGCCGCCTCGCCCCCGGTCCGCTCCCGCACCGGGACCACCGGCCCAGCGGCCGGTCCCTTCGGGCCCTTCTGCCGTCCCGCCTGCGCACGGGAGATTCGTGGTGTGCCGGACGCCGAACGGCCGGCTCGACGCCGTGACCCACGAGGGGAACCACCATGACGCGCCATGTCCTGACCGGAATCGACGGATCGCCGCAGAGCGAGGCCGCGGCGCTGTGGGCGGCCGCGGAGGCCCACCGCCGGGGCTGCGCGCTCCGGCTGCTGCACGCCTGGCCGTGGCTGGACGCCGGGGACGAGAACCGCGCACAGCCCGGTGACCTGCGGCCGAGGGCGCTGGACGCGCTGCGCGCGATCGCCGACCGGATCCGGCACGACCACCCGGACCTGCCGGTGGAGGCCGAGGTGATCTCGGACGATCCCGTCGACGGGCTGCTCTGCGCCGCGAAGGGGCGGGAGCTGCTGGTGCTCGGCTCCCGCGGGCTCGGCGGCTTCGCCGGCCTGCTGGTCGGGTCCGTGGGGCTCGCGCTGGCCGCGTCCGCGCCGATCCCGACGGTGCTGGTCCGCTCCGGACAGGCCCCCGCCGAGCTGCCCGCCTCCGCCGGGGCGGCCCGGGAGGTGCTGGTCGGTCTCGACGGCCGTGAACCCGCAGAGGCCGTCGTCGGGTTCGCCGCCGCCGAGGCGGAGCTGCGCGGCTGCCGACTGCGCGTCGTGCACGGGTGGGACCCGGTGCCGATCATGCCCTTCGGAGGCCTGACGCCGCCCCTGCTGAACCCGGCCGAGCAGCAGGCCGCCGAAGCGGCCCTGATCTCCCCGGTGCTCACCGCCCTGAGGGCGAAGCACCCCGGCCTCGACATCGTCGAGGACCTCCGCCTCGGCGGCGGGGCCCAGGCCCTGCTGGACGCCTCCACCCACGCCGACCTCGTCGTCATCGGCCGGCGCGAGCGCCGTCACCCGGTGGGTCCGCGTCTCGGCCCGGTGGCCCACGCCGTCCTGCACCACTGCGGCGCCCCGGTCGCCGTGGTCCCCCACGCCTGAGCCGGCCGTCCCCCGACACCAGCCCCCGAGCAGCGACCAGGAGCGCCGTCGTGTCCAGCACCCACCGCCCCGCCCGGCCCGACGGTCCGCCGGCGCAGCCCTGCGGCCACCTGCGCCGGGCGCTCGGCCGGGAGCACAACCCGCTCGGCCGCGCCGTCGACCGGGCGCGCAGCCGGGCGGTGGTGCTCACCGTCCTCGGGATCGCGCTCGCGGCGCTGCTCGGGGCCGGGGCCGCCGTCCCCCGCTACACCGCCGAGCAGCGGGCGGCCGCGGCCGCGGCCGCCCGCCTGCAGAAGGTCGACGCCGTGCTGCAGGGCCCGGTCCGCACGGTGGAGGCCGCGGTCGTCGGAGGAAGGCCCGCCTACCACGCCGACGCGGCCTGGACCCGGTCCGACGGCCGGCACCACACCGGCAGCATCGACGTCCCCCGGAACACCGGGCCCGGCGCCACCGTCGTGATCCTGGTCGACGAGGACGGCCGCCCGACCGCCGCCCCGCCGGGCACCGCCGACCTGGTGGCCGACGCGGTGTGCGTGGGCCTGTCCCTGTTCGGCCTGCTCGGCGCCCTCCTCTTCACCGGGCTGCTCGCGAGGCTGAGCGTCCTCGACCGCCGGGCCGACCGCGCCTGGACGCGGTCCTGGGCCCGCTGGGAACCGGTGTGGAGCGGCCGCGACCGGCACCCCGGTCACGACGGCTGACCGGACATCACCTCACCGCCCCACCGCCCGGGCGGCAACCCCGCGCCGACGAGCCGCCGCGCCGGAGGCGACAGGGTGAATGCGGTCCCGTTCGGGTGCATGAGCGCTAATTGTCGGATTTTCAGATCGACACGCTGGGGAGCGATTGCTCGACTGCGTGCGCCCGGTCCACGGTTTCCCGCGCGCCGCGGGATTCCGGACCGTCGATCGAAGGGAATCGTCATGAGGCGCTGTCCACCCACCAGCGGACGCGAACCGGAACACCACCGACCACGCGCGGTCCGCGGCCGCCTCGCCCGGGCCGTGCTGCCCCTCCTCCTCGCGGCCACCACGGCGGCCGGCTCCTTCGCCGCCGCCCCGGTGGCGCACTCCGCGGACCGGGCCGCCCCCGCCGACGGCGGCAGCGGCCGCCAGCACGGCCGCCAGCTGCCGGTGACCCTGACGAAGACCGGTACCGACGTCGCGACCGGCAGCACGACCCAGACCACCCACGGCGACACCGTCCGCTGGGTGGTCTCCGCGACCAACCCCGACACCGTGCCCGTCAGCACCACCGTCACCGACGCGATCCAGGGCGGACCGGGCAGCTCCCCGCAGACCCAGACCTACGTCCCCGGCTCGCTCCAGGTGCCGCCCGGCTTCAGCAAGCAGTGGTCCACCGACGGCGGCGCGACCTTCGCCTCCACCGACCAGGGTGCCTCCACCAACGTCGTCCAGGCGACCAACCCGATGCTGGCGGCCCCGGCGACCGGCGCGGTGGTCCAGATCCCGCCGCCGTTCACCCCGGTCAACACGGCCACCGGCGGCGACGGCTTCACGCCGATCCTCTACACCGCCACCATCAACGGCGTCCCCACGCCCGAGATCTGGAACATCTACCACCACGGGTTCTCCAACACGGCCAGCGTGTTCTGCACCGACCTGCTCACCAACAGCCCCTGCCCGACACCGAGCGGTGCCCCCACCAGCTGGCCCCAGCCGCTGAACTCCTCGACGCCCGGCGGCACCACCGGCGACCTCGGCAGCACCCGCACCCCGACCTACGTGCAGGACGGCTCCAAGCTGTACTACGCCGCCGTCAGCCGGGTCACCTACGCGGTGATCGGCGTCGGCTGCATCGACCTCCAGGCCCAGGCCAGCTGCGGCTTCACCCCGCTCCAGACCGGCACCGGTTCGGTCATCGGCGGCGTCGTCGAGGCGCCGAACGGGCTGATCTACGCCGTCTCCGGCACCGGTGAGATCCTCTGCTACGACCCCGACGGCAACCTCTCGTGCGGGACCTTCCCCAGCGGCCTGCCCACCAACGAGGGACAGGGCGGCTTCGGCGGCGACTACGTCGGCACCATGCGGGTCATCGAGGGCAAGATCTACGTCACCAACAACCAGCTGGCCCCGCTGCCTTCGCTGATGTCCTGCTTCGACCCGGCGACGAACGCCCCGTGCACCGGCTGGCTCCTCCCCAAGGTCGTGGTCACCCCGATCGGCACCGCCCCCGCCCGGGTCGACAACGTCTTCGAGATGTACGACGCGGCCGGCACCGTCACCGGCGTCTGCACGGTGGTCGGCGGCGTCTACCTGGCGACCGTCCCGCCCGTCGGCACCGTCGTCTGCTTCAGCCTGGCCGGCACCCCGATCGCCGCGCCCCCGGGCCTGCAGACCCTGGTCAGCACCAACGTCGCCGCCGGCGAGGCCAACTACCAGGTGCCGCTGACCATCACCGCCCCCAACGGGCACCTGGAGACCGAGTTCCCGTTCTGGATCTACCAGGGCACCACGCCGACCCTCAACAGCTCCGAGTTCTGCTACGACTGGAACACCCAGGCCCCCTGCGCCCAGTACGGCACCAACGGCGTCGTCAACGGCCCGCCCAACGTCAACGGCGGCTACACCAGCCCGTACGGCTTCGCCTACGACGGCCAGTGCAAGTACAGCCTCGGCGACGTCGGCGTCCTGTTCTCGCTCGACCCGGTCACCGGCGCCTCGCCCTGCCTGAAGACCAGGGCCCAGGGCACCATCAACCCCTCCGCGTACTACTGCGACGGGGCCACCGGGCACGTGCAGGCCTACGGAACGGTCAGCCTCCTCGGCATCGACCCGACGACCGTCGACTTCACCCAGTCCTCGGTGACCGTGCTGAACTCCGGCGGCACCACCATCGGCACCTTCCCGTTCGACCCGGCCACCGAGACGGCGGACATCTCGTCCGTCCCGATCAGTGCATCGCCGATCCAGGTGGTCGCCAACATCACCCTGATCAACGGGTCGTCCTTCACCCCCGACAACCACCCGGCGATGCAGGTGACCTTCGTCGGCGACGCGCCGCAGATCTGCTTCGAGACCACGGTGTCGGCCGACTGCTCCGTCACCTCCGTCTCCGACCAGGCCTCCGCCGTCACCAACGGCATGCCGGCCGTCACCTCCAACACCGTGACCCTGCAGGTGACCCCGGGCGCGTCGTGCGCGCCGATGCTGGCGATCAACAAGGAGGTCTGCACCTCGGCGAACGCCGCCGACTGCGGTAGCGGCGGGCCGGGCCCCTGGGCCAAGACCACCACCGTCGCCCCCGGCGCCACCGCCTACTGGCGGATCACCGTCACCAACAACGGACCCGTCGACATCACCGGCATCACCCTCACCGACGCCATCACCCCCTCCTGCGCGACGGCAGCGGGAACGTTCAACCTCGCCACCGGTGCCTCCACGCAGATCTACTGCAACCTGCCGGGGGTCACGCAGTCGACGACGAACACCGTCACCGCCTCCTTCCCAGGGCCCGGCGGGACCCCGATCACCACGCCGCCGTCCGAGGCCACCGTCGACGTCCCGTCGCTGGCCATCAACAAGGAGGTCTGCACCTCCACCAACGCCGCCGACTGCGGTAGCGGCGGGCCGGGCCCCTGGGCCAAGACCACCACCGTCGCCCCCGGCGCCACCGCCTACTGGCGGATCACCGTCACCAACAACGGACCCGTCGACATCACCGGCATCACCCTCACCGACGCCATCACCCCCTCCTGCGCGACGGCAGCGGGAACGTTCAACCTCGCCACCGGTGCCTCCACGCAGATCTACTGCAACCTGCCGGGGGTCACGCAGTCGACGACGAACACCGTCACCGCCGCCTTCCCCGGGCCCGGCGGGACCCCGATCACCACGCCGCCCTCCGAGGCGAGCGTCCAGGTGACCGGGACCCCCGTCCCGTCGCTGACGGTCGACAAGGAGGTCTGCCAGTCCGACAACCCCGACAACTGCGGTCCGGGCGGAGCCGGGCCGTGGGGCAAGGAGACGACCCTGCACAAGGGTGCCGACCCGTGCTTCCCGGACGAGTGCCACGCGTTCTGGCGGATCACGGTGACCAACACCGGCACGGTCGACCTGACCGGCATCACGCTGACCGACGCCCAGGAGGTCTCCTGCGAGGTGGCGGCCGGGACGTTCGACCTGGCGGCGGGGCAGACGACGACGTACTACTGCACCAGCCTGATCGCCGCGGACACCGTCAACACGGTCACCGCCTCCTACGTGCCGCCGAACTCCCCGCCGGGGACCGCGCCGGTGACCACCGCACCGTCCTCCGCGCTCGCCCGGTGCAAGCCGCCGTGCGAGAAGCAGACGTGCCACGGGAACGGCCCCGGCCCCGGCCACGGTCACGGTCACGGCCATGAGTACGGCCACGGCGATCCCTGGGACCACGACTGGAACCACGACTGGAACCAGGGCTGGGAACCGGGAGGGGGCTTCACCGGCTCCTCGCTGCCCGACTTCGACTGGCTCATGCCCGTCCCCGTCGAGGGGATCGGCCGACCGGCCGACTGGTTCTGATCCGGCCCTGAGGGATTGAAGGGCGGTGGCCCGGGAGGACGATCCTCCCGGGCCACCGCCCTTCGCGTCGTGCGCGCGGGCCGGTCAGGCCAGGCGGCGGGCCCCGGGCGAGGGGACGGCGGTGAAGAGCACCGGCTCCGCGTAGCCCGCTGAGCGGAAGGCCGCGCGCACCGCGTCGGAGACCGGTGCGACGTCCCCGGCCGCGACCAGGGCGATGACGGAACCGCCGAAGCCGCCGCCGGTCATCCGGGCGCCCAGCGCGCCGGCGGCGACGGCGGCCTCGACCGCGAGGTCCGTCTCGGGGCAGGAGACCCGGTAGTCGTCGCGCAGCGAGGCGTGTCCGGCCGTCAGGACCGGGCCCAGCTCGGCGATCCGGCCGCCGTCCAGGTGCTTGATCGTCTCGGCCACCCGCTGGTTCTCGGTGACCACGTGCCGCACCAGCGGGGCGAGTTCGGCGGGGAGGCGCTCCAGCGCCGCGGCGAGGCCCCCGGCCGGCAGGTCGCGCAGCGCGGCCAGGCCGAGGAGTTCGGCGGCGCGCTCGCAGCCGGCCCGCAGGGAGGCGTAGGCGCCGTCGCCGAGGTCGTGCTTGACCCGGGTGTCGATCACCAGCAGCCGGAACCCGGCCGCCTCCAGGTCGAGCGGGACGTGCCGCTGCTCCAGGGTCCGGGTGTCCAGGAACAGCGCGGCGCCGTCGGTGCAGCAGGCGGAGGCCATCTGGTCCATCACCCCGCAGGGCACGCCGACGAAGGCGTTCTCGGCCCGCTGCGCGAGCAGGGCGATCTCCGGCGCCGAGAGGCCGAGTTCGTACAGGTCGTTCAGGGCGGCGGCGGTCGCGCACTCCAGGGCGGCGGAGGAGGAGAGGCCGGCCCCGGTCGGCACGTCGCTGTCGACGAGGAGGTCGGCACCGCCGATCGCGTGCCCGGCCTCGGCGAGGGCCCAGAACACACCGGCCGGGTAGGCGGCCCAGCTCGCCACCACGCCGGGCGCCAGCCCGTCGAGCGCGAGGTCGGTGATGGTGCCGTCGCCCTGGGCGCTGTAGAGGCGGATCCGGCGGTCCTCTCGGCGGCGGGCGGTGACCCGGGTAGCGTGCGGGAGGGCGATCGGCAGTACGAAGCCGTCGTTGTAGTCGGTGTGCTCACCGATCAGGTTCACCCGGCCGGGCGCGGCCCACACGCCACTCGGCCGGGCCCCGTGCACGGCCTCGAAGTCGGTGGCGGCCTGGTCGATCATCTGCTTCAGCTCCTGTGCATCGCGCGCTAATCCGACATAATCAAACATGATTGGAGGCCGCGGTCAATACCGGCGGCCGCACCAGGCCGAAGGGTCGGGTGCGACTGCCCTCGGCGCACACCCGACAGAACCGGCACTTGTTGATAAACGATCGCTTATGTTTGAATCTGTCGACAATCCCCTTCTTGCAAGGAGCACGGCGGTGCACAAGACCGCGACCACGCTGGCCGACGGCCGTGAACTCTTCTACTACGACCGGACGCCCGGCCAGGTGCGCGACGCCCGGGACGAGCGCCCCCTGGAACGCCCCGCGAGCCTCTCCGAGGTCCGGCTGGACCCGGTGCTCGGCGAATGGGTGACGGTCGCCGCCCACCGCCAGCAGCGGACCTACCAGCCGCCCGCCGACGCGTGCCCGCTCTGCCCCTCCCGGGAGGGGCGGCCCAGCGAGGTCCCGGCCGCCGACTACGAGGTGGTGGTGTTCGAGAACCGCTTCCCCTCGCTCTCCCCCGACTCGGCCGCGCACGTCGCGACCCACGACGACGACCCCCTGCGCACCGTGCGGCCCGGTACCGGCCGCTGCGAGGTGGTCTGCTTCGCCCCCGACCACCACGCCTCCTTCGCCGACCTGGACGAGGCCGGAGCCCGCCTGGTCCTGGACGCCTGGACCGACCGCACGGCCGCGCTGTCCGCCCTGCCCGACGTCCGGCAGGTGTACTGCTTCGAGAACCGCGGCGCCGAGATCGGCGTCACGCTGGCCCACCCGCACGGGCAGATCTACGCCTTCCCGTTCGTCCCCTCACGCACCGCCCGGATGATCTCCCGGGCCGCGGCGCACCGGGCGAGCACCGGGCGGAACCTCTTCGAGGACCTGCTCGCCGCCGAACGGGCCACCCCCGAGCGGCTGGTGCTCCAGGGCGAGCACTGGACGGCCTTCGTCCCGTTCGCCGCCCGCTGGCCGTACGAGGTGCACCTCTACCCCAACCGCCGGGTCCGCGACCTCACCGCGCTGAACGAGGCCGAGCGCGCCGAGTTCCCCGGCCTCTACCTCGACCTGCTGCGCCGCTTCGACCGGCTCTTCCCCGCCCCCGAGGGCCAGGCGCCGAACCGCACCCCGTACATCGCCGCCTGGCACCAGGCCCCCGAGGACGGCGGCGGGGAACTCGCGCTGCACCTGGAGCTGTTCACCGTCCGGCGCGCCCCCGGCAAGCTCAAGCACCTGGCGGGCGTGGAGTCCGGGCTCGACGCCTTCGTCACCGACGTGAGCCCGGAGACCGCCGCCGAGCGGCTCCGCGCCGCCGCCCCGCACTGACCCGCGGCCCGGGGACGGCGGCCGAGACACCGTCAGGCGAGCCAGATCTCCCGGACGGCGCGCAGCGGGTCGTGCTCCACCCGGGGGTCGGCGTGCCAGCGCATCGTGGCGCGGCCGTCCCCGTACGGGGGCCAGGCGGCGCCCGGGTCGAGGTCGCGGACGAAGGCGACCCAGGCCCCGTGCACGGCGTCGGCCAGCGTCTGCGGCGGCGCCGCGCCGAGGGCCGCCTCGACGCCCTCGGCATGCAGCAGGTCGAAGGCGAAGGGCAGGTCGATGCAGTGGTAGGCCTGGCCGGCGCGGCCGGGGGCGGTTCCGGACCAGTCGAACTGGTAGAGCCAGGTCGGCCGTTGACGCTCCGCCCGGGCCTCGGCGAGGGCCACGGCGGGGGCGCGGAACAGCCAGTCGGTGATCGCGTCGCCGCCGGCGGCGCCCGGGTGCTCGGCGAGGAAGCGCGCCGCGCCGTGCTCGTCCAAGCCCAGCGCGCCGAGCAGGCCGCGCAGCTCGTCCTCGTCCTCGGTCCCGTCGGCGCCGTCCTCCGCGGGTGCGGCGAACTCGTGGGCGGTGAAGCCGAGCAGCAGCGGCACCTGCGCGTCCGGCAGCGCCTCCGGCACCGGCCGCGGCACCAGGTCGCCGTCCGCGAAGGGGGCGAGGACGAGGGCCGACAGGGCGTCCCCGTCCGGGTCGGCCTCGCCGAGCGCGTCCTGGAGTTCGAGCAGGCGCCCGTCGCTCAGCCCGCGCAGGGCCTCCGCCGTGGCGGGCACGCCGGTGCGGGCGGTGAGGGTCCGGCCGACGGCCTCGGCGGTCGCGCGGTCCTGCGGGCGCATCACCGCGCCGGAGACGGAGATCGCGGCGCGGAACAGTCCCCGGGCCGACGGGGTGGCGAGCAGGGTCTGGACGGCGCCGCCGCCCGCGGACTGCCCGGCGACGGTGACCTTGGCCGGGTCGCCGCCGAAGGAGGCGATGTTGTCGCGGACCCACTCCAGCGCGGCGATCCAGTCCCGCACGCCCCGGTTGTCCGGGGCGTCCGGCAGGTGCAGGAAGCCCTCGATGCCGAGCCGGTAGCCGATCGAGACGAGCACCACGCCGTCCCGGTTGAAGGCGGCGCCGTCGTACCAGGGGCTGGCCGAGCTGCCCGCGACGTAGCCGCCGCCGTGGATCCAGACCAGGACCGGCAGGCCGGCGTCCGGGGTGGGGACGGGGGTGAAGACGTTGAGGTTGAGGACGGACTCGCCCGGGACGGTCGGCTCCGGGATGGTGGTGACCTCACCGAACGGGCGGCGCTGCGCGGTCGGTCCGTAGGCGGTCGCGTCGAGCACCTCGGTCCACGGCCTCGGTGCCACCGGCGCGGCGAACCGCAGCTCGCCGACCGGGGGCTGGGCGTAGGGGATGCCGAGGAAGCGGACACCGCCGTCGGTGCGGCGCTCCCCGCGCACCGGGCCCCGGGTGGTGGGGACGACCGGGTGGTCCTGCGGTGCTGTGCTGGTCATGCGGTGCTCTCCAGTGGGTGTCACGGGCGCGGCGCGTCGTGCTCGATGTAGTGGCGGAGCCGGTTGAGCTCCCGGGGGTCGGTCGTCCTGACACCGTAGGTGCGGTCGGCGGTCACGGGGGTGACCGAGATGTGCCCGTCCCGCAGGAGGGCGGTGGCGTCGGCGTCCCGGACCGTCTCGGTGCAGGCGTCGGCGGGCCGGTGCTCGCAGACGCCGAGGGTGATGGCGAAGCCGTCGGCTCCGGTGGGCTCGTAGGCGTGCCAGACCTCGCGTCCGTGGCCGACGCCGGTCCAGCGGGCGGCCCCGGCGGGACGTCCGGCGGTGACGTCGGGGTAGTCGACCTTGAGCGCGAAGCGGGCGGTGAGCAGGTCCCGGTCGCGGAGCCCGGCGATCAGGCGGGCGCCGAAGTCGGCGGCGGCCCGGTAGCCGGCGAGCGGGAAGTACGCGCCGCTGTCGTCGCCGGCCGAGGAGAAGGCGAGCGCCGGGACGCCCTCCTCCACGGCGGCCAGGGCGGCACCGACCGTGCCGGAGTCGTTGACCTGGGCGCTCACGTTGGGGCCGGAGTTGATGCCGGTCACCACCAGGTCGGGGCCGTCGCTCCAGCCGGCCTTGGCGGCGAGGGCGGCCCGCAGGGCGAGCTTCACGGTGTCGGCGGGCGTGGCGCTCGGGCTGTCCGGGCCGCAGGGCCCGGCGGTCAGGCAGACCCCGTAGACCGGGGAGCCGGACGGCGTGCCGGCGCAGTCGCCGCGGTGGTCCGCGGGCAGCTCGGTGCGGCGGGCCAGGGTGAGGACGCCGTCGTTGCTGACGGCGGTGCCCGCACCGGAGCGCACCTGCCAGGGTGCCATCACCACCACGTCCGCCCCGGCGGCGCAGAGCGCGCGGCGCAGCTCGTACAGGCCGAGGCCGTCGGAGTTCGACGCCTTGGCGGCCCGCATGGAGTCGTCGTTGGTGAGCAGCACCCGCAGGCCGGCCAGCGGGCGGACGGCGGTCCGCTGCTCGGGGGTCCGCGGCTCGGCGGCCGAGGCGCCGGCCGGGGCGGCCAGCACGGCAGCGGCGGCGGCGAGGGCGAGGAGTCTTCGGGCTGGTGCTCGCATGCCGGTGTTCCTTCCGGGGGGGGCGGGCGGTCAGAGGGTGAGGCCGGCGCCGAACGGGAAGACCGGGTCGGCGGTGTCGTGCGGGACGTCGGGGCGGGAGGCCTCGACGGCCGCCATGGAGCGGGGCAGTTCGAAGGGCAGCCGGCCCTCGGCGCGGGCCCGGCCGAAGAGGACGTCGAGCAGTGCGTCGTCGCTCGCGCCGAAGTCGGCGACCAGCGCGGCGGCCCGCTCGGCGATCTCGGGGATGACCGCGGGCCGCTCCAGGTTGATCAGGACGACGGTCGGCACCTCGTCCAGGATCCTGAGGAGTGCGGCGAGTTCGGCCTCCGGGAAGTCCAGGCGGCCGGAGTGGAACATCGACTCGAAGCGGTTGGGGCGGTACTCGTACGGGGTGAACAGCCGCAGCACCGCGAGGTCGGCCTCGGCCGGGGTGGCGACCGGCCGCCCGTAGCGGGAGACCAGGGCGCGGTCCAGGCCCTCGGTGTAGAGCCGGGGGGCCGTGCGAGTGACCGGCAGGGTGCGGTCACGGTTGACCAGGACGGTGAGCGAGCGGCGCTGGGCGGCGGCCCCGGCGGCGCGGAACGCGGCGTTGCCGACGATCTCCTCGGCGGCGTCCGGATCGACGTAGCGCCGGTCGTCGAAGAGCCCGAGGACGAACTTCTCGCGCAGCAGGCGCCGGACCGAGTCGTCGATCCGCTGCTCGGAGATCCGTCCGGAGCGGACGAGTTCGACCACCACCTCGGGGCACTCCTCGCCGCCGAACTGGTCGACGCCGGCGTCCAGTGCCTTGGCCGCGCGCTCGGCGACGGTGAGGTGCTCGACGCCCCAGGCCCGGGCCCGGTGCGGCTCGCCGAAGATCTCGTCGTCGGTGAGCAGCCCCCAGTCGGTGCAGACGACGCCGCCGAAGCCCAGTTCCTCGCGGAGCAGCCCGGTGACCACGCCCCGGTTGAAGCCGAAGCCGACCTCCTCCCAGTCGGTGCCGATCGGCTGGCCGTAGTACGGCATCATCTGCGCGGCGCCGGCCTCGATCGCGGCGCGGAACGGCGCGAGGTGCAGCTCGCGCATCCCGCCGGGGTAGACCTGCTCCTTGCCGTGCGGGAAGTGCGGGTCCTCGCCGTCCTTCTGCGGTCCGCCGCCGGGGAAGTGCTTGACCATGGTGGCCACGCTGTCCGGGCCGAGCCGCTCGCCCTGGAAGCCGCGGATGTAGGCCCGGACGAGTTCGGCGGTGAGCTCGGCGTCGGCGCCGAAGGTGCCCTGCTGGCGGGACCAGCGGGGTTCGGTGGCGAGGTCGATCTGCGGGTGCAGGGCGACCCGCAGGCCGACGGCCAGGTACTCCCGGCGGGCGATGTCGGCGAAGCGGTGGACGAGTTCGGGGTCGCGGACGGCCGCGAGGCCGATCGCCTCGGGCCAGGCGGAGAAGGCGCCGGCCCGGATGGAGGCGCCGATGTTGAGGGTGAAGGAGTGCCGGGGGTCGGTGGAGACGGTGACCGGGATGCCGAGCCGGGTCCCGGCGGCGATCCGCTGCACGGCGTTGTGCCACTCCGCCAGCTGCCGGGGGCCGGCGGTGCCGACCAGGTTGAAGTGGTTCAGCCCCGCGTCGCGGACCAGGCCCGTGGTGTCGGCGGGGAAGTCGGTCCCCTCCCCGTCCGCCGCCTCGACCGGGCGGCCGTCGGGGTGCATCGGGATCATGGTGTGGAAGAGCAGGCCGGCCTTCTCCTCCAGGGTCATCCGGGCGAGCAGGTCGGCGACCCGCTCGTCGACCGGGCGGGCCGGGTCCTGGTAGGGGTGGACGGCGGGGGCGACGGTGTGCACGGGGTGACTCCTGGGTGGTGCGGGTGTGGTGCGGGGGCGGTGCGGATGGCGGCCGGGGTCAGCGGACGCCCTTGATCGGGACCACGGCGAGCGCCCCGACGAGGATGATCAGCGCGCCCACCAGGTAGAGGGCGTCGTAGCCGGCCGCGCCGACGACCAGGGAGGCCACGAAGGGGGCGATGATCTGCGGGCCGGCGTTGGCGATGTTCAGCACGCCGAGGTCGCGGGCCGCGTCGTCGGCGCTCGGCAGCACCAGGGTGACCAGCGCGGTGTCCACCGCCATGTAGCAGCCGAAGGCGATGCCGGCGAGGGCGGTGAAGAGCAGCATCCCGGTCCAGTCCGGCATCAGCACCGGGACCGTCATGGTCACCGCGGCCAGGACGCAGGAGACGGCGATCAGCGGCTTGCGCCGGGCGAACCGGTCGGAGAGCCAGCCGCCGAGGAGGGTGGCGGCCAGGGTGCAGACGGCGTCGACCGGGGCGAGCACGGCCTGGGCGCCGGCCGCGTCCATACCGTCGGGCAGGGTGATGTGGTCCTGGAGGATGTAGTACTGGAACAGCGAGACCGCGAAGAAGCCGAGCATCATCAGGAACCGGCCGATGAAGGCCCAGCGGAAGTCGGCGACCCGCAGCGTGTCGGCGAAGGCGGCCAACTGCCGTCGCAGCGGAACGGGTTCGACGGCCGGCAGGCGCTCCTCCCGCACCAGGGCGACGAACAGCACGGCCACGACGGCGACGGCCGCGCCGAGCACCAGGTAGCCGGTGCCGAGCCCGTCCGGGACGAATCGGGTGGCGAGGGTGACGCCGACGACCGAGCCGATCGGAGTGCCGATGCCGACCATGGCCGAGGCCAGTCCGCGCCGCTCGGCGGGCACCCGGTCGGGCACCACGGCGGTGAGCGCGGCCTGATAGACGTTCATCGCGGCCTGGACCAGGCACCAGACGATGGTGACGAGCAGGATGGTGCGGACCTGGCCGAGCAGCGCGAGGGCCGCGAAGGACGCGAGGCCGCCGCCGAGGATCCACGGGTTGCGGCGCCGGGAGCGGTCGGAGAGCAGTCCAGCGAGCGGGTTGAAGAGGGTCGCGAAGACGGCCGCGACGCCGGAGACCCAGCCGAGGGCCGCGACCTTGCCGTCCGGGTCGACGAGTTCGATCTGGGCGGGCAGCAGCACCTGTCCGATGCCCAGGTAGACGAGGTAGAGCACGGCGTTGCCGAGGGTGAGCATCGGCAGCAGGCGTCCGATGCGGCCGCCGCCGGGGGCCTGGGGCGGGGCCGCCTGGGCTCTCGGGGCGCCGACTGCGCTGTCGGGGGTGGTCATGGCCGGATCTCCTGGACCGCTGGTCCCGTGGGCGGGAGAGGGGGAGTGAGGGAGCCCGGAGGGCGGCGCGGCTCGGCTCCGGCCGGGGCGGGAAAGGGCCGGCCGGGCGGCGGGGGGCGCCGTCTCGGGGTGCGCACCAGAGAACCACGAAACCCGAGTGGGCACTAGGTTTTCATTCTGTGACCCAGGTCACCCTCCCCCGGCCGCCGCGCGCCGGTGGTTAAGGTGGCCTTCATGGACGTCAAGGACGGGCCCGCGGCCCGCGGCACAGGCAGGGGCGCGGCCCGCGGCACCTACGCGGTGGGCGACGAGCGGCGCGCCCGCATCCTGGACGCGGCCGTCGAGCACTTCGCGCAGTGGGGCTTCCACGCCACCTCGCTCGCCAGGATCGCCAAGGACGCCGGCATCACCCAGGGCGGCCTGCTGCACCACTTCCGCACCAAGGAGGCCCTGCTGGTCTCGGTGCTGGAGGCCAGCGACGAGCACGACACCGAGCGCTTCTTCGCCGAGGAATGCGAGAGCGTCGCCGAGTGGTTCCAGCGGCTGCTGGACCTCGCCTCCTACAACAGCCGGCGCCCGGGCCGCACCCGGATGTTCAACGCCCTGGTCGGCGAGTCCGGCGACCCGGAGCACCCGGCGCACGCCTTCTTCACCCGCCGCTACCGCACCCTGGTCACCGACGCCGCCCAGTCGCTGCGTCGCGGCGTGGACGGCGGCGAGCTGCGCCCCGGCACGGACTGCGAGCGCGAGGCGCGCCAGTTGCTGGCGGTCATGGACGGCCTCCAGCTGCAGTGGGTGCTCGCCCCGCAGGCGGTCGACATGACCGCCGAACTGCACGCCTACCTGGACCGGTCGTACCGCGTCCTGAGCACCACCGGCGAGGGCCTGCCGCCGCTCGCGGGCGCGTAGCCGCCCGCCGCGCGCGCCACCGCGCCCAGGCCGGCGGCGGCCGTCGTGGACCGGGACGGCGAGGGAGCGCAGCCCCTCCTCCAGCACCTGGTCCACCAGGGCGTCCCGCCCGCGGGGTCCGGGGCGGCGCCCAGCGAGCCTTATGACAACACCATTGACGTTGAGCGCGGCCCGGCGGTCTGATGGCGGAGGCCCCGACCCTCCCCGCACCCGAAGGAGCCACCGCCATGGCCGACCCCGTCCGCGCACTCCGGGACGCCCAGCCCGTGCCGTTCTGGCTGGACGACCCCGCCCGGCCGCCGGCCGCCTCCGCCCTGGTCGGCGACGTGCGCTGCGACCTGCTCGTGGTGGGCGGCGGCTACAGCGGACTGTGGACCGCGCTGATCGCCAAGGAGCGCGACCCCTCGCTGGACGTCGTCCTGGTCGAGGCGCAGGAGACCGGCTGGGCCGCCTCCGGCCGCAACGGCGGCTTCTGCGAGGCCAGCCTCACCCACGGCCTCGCCAACGGGTACCAGCGCTGGCCCGGCGAGCTCGCCACCCTGGAGCGGCTCGGCGCCGCCAACCTCCGGGCGATGGAGGAGACCGTCCGGCGCCGCGGCATCGACTGCGCCTGGGAGCGCACCGGCTCCCTCGTCGTCGCCACCGAGCCCTACCAGCTCGACGGCCTGCACGAGTTCGCCGGCCTCGCCGCCCGCTACGGCGAGCGGCCCGACTTCCTGGACCGCGAGGCCGTCCGCGCCGAGATCGACTCCCCCACCTTCCTCGGCGCGCTCTGGGACCGCGAGGGCGTCGCCATGCTCAACCCCGCCCGCCTCGCCTGGGGCCTCAAGCGGGCCTGCCTGGAGGAGGGCGTGCGGATCTTCGAGCACACCCGCGCCACCGGCCTGACCGCCTCGCCGCGCGGCATCACCGTCCGCACCCCGTACGGCCGCGTCGGCGCCCGCCGGGTCGCGCTCGCCACCAACGTCTTCCCCTCGCTGCTGCGCCGCCACCGCCCGTACACCGTGCCGGTCTACGACTACGCGCTGATGACCGAGCCGCTGAGCGAGGCGCAGCTCGCCTCCGTCGGCTGGAAGCACCGCCAGGGCTTCTCCGACAGCGCCAACCACTTCCACTACGTCCGGCTCTCCGCCGACAACCGCATCCTGTTCGGCGGCTACGACGTGGTCCACCGCTTCCGCGACGGCGTGCGGGCCGAGCGCGACCAGCGGCCGGAGACCTTCGCCACCCTCGCCCGGCACTTCTTCACGACCTTCCCGCAACTGGAGGGCCTGCGGTTCAGCCACGCCTGGGGCGGGGCGATCGACACCTGCACCCGGTTCAGCGCCTTCTTCGACCTCTCGCACGACGGCCGGGTCGCCCACGCGGCCGGCTTCACCGGGCTGGGCGTGGGCGCCACCCGGTTCGGCGCCGAGGTGATGCTCGACCTCCTTGCCGGCGCCCGTACCGAGCGCACCGCCCTGGAGATGGTCCGCCGCAAGCCGCTGCCGTTCCCGCCCGAGCCGGCCCGCTCGATCGGCATCGGCCTCACCCAGTGGGCCCTCGGCCGCGCCGACGCCGATTCCGGCCGGCGCAATCTGTGGCTGCGCACCCTGGACCGTTTCGGACTCGGTTTCGACAGCTGACGGGAAATCCGCCGGAAGGAATTCCGGAACCGTTTCCGGCCCACGGTACCGGCACCCCGTCGACGCCGCGTATACGCGGCGTACACGCAGGTCAGGGGCGATCGGAGCAGGCCAAATCGGCATGGAATTCCGGACGTCCGACCCTCCGGGGGTGCATTCCGCCCGGCCCCGGACAGCACCATGGAGGCGCGGGAATTCCCCGCGATCACCTCAGCCCGTCCGTTTCCCTCACCGGAGGATGTTTCCCATGCGCACGGCTCTCCGTACGAAGTTCACCCGGTTCCTGGCCGTCCCCGCCGTCGCCGCTGCGGGCGTGGCCCTCGTGACCGCTCCGGCGCACGCCGCCGGAAGCATCACGATCCGCGCCGACAGCGCGGCCGTCGCGGACGCCGGCCGGACGCTGAACGTCTCCGTCACCTACCGGTGCAACCCGGAGTTCTCCCCGGCCAACATCACCGTGGGCGCCACCCAGTCCGCCGTGGGGGGCCAGGGCAAGGTGCTGGGGGTCCCCTGCACCGGCGGCGAACGGACCGTCACCGTCCCGGTGACCGCCACCACCGCCGGCGCCGCGTGGACCACGGGCGACCGGGTGGACCTCGCGCTGTACATCGTCGACCGCGAGATCAACCGCGCCAGGAACTCGGCCTGGCTCAGCGTCAGCTGACGTCCGGTCACTCCGCCGGGGTGTGCCGGTGCGCGGCGGACCGCGCACCGGGACACCCCCAGTCCGGCCCCCTCAGGAGGTCTGCCGCCGGGCGGCGACGACCACCGCGCCCAGCACGCACGCGACGGCGGCGGTGACGTAGGCCAGGTGGTAGCCGGCCAGCTGGTCGTCCCGGGTCGCGGCGACCAGGACCATCACCGCCACGCCCGCGCTGGCACCGATCTGCTGGGTCACCACGTTCACCGCCCCGGCGACGGCGTGCTGCTGCGGCGGCACGCCGGTGAGCCCGGCGGAGGTCATCGAGGGGAAGTTCAGGCCCTGGCCGATGCCGCTGAGCACCAGGCCGGGCAACACGTGCAGCAGGTAGTCGCCGTCGTGCGGGGTGGCCAGCCACAGGCCGGTGCCCACCCCGATCAGCACCAGGCCGACCGCCATCAGGGTGCGCGGGGTGTACCTGGCCAGCAGCCGCCCGGTGGCGAAGTTGGCGGTGAGGAACACGGCCGCGGACATGGGCACCAGCGCCAGGCCGGACTCGAAGGGCGAGTAGTCCAGCATCCCCTGGAGGTACAGCGGCGCGAAGAACAGCATCCCGACCGACCCCATGTACTGGAGGAACGCCGCCAGGCTCGCCGCCCGGACCGAGGCCAGCCGGAAGAGGCCGAGCGGCAGGACCGGGTCGGCGGTGCGCTGTTCCCGCATCACGAACAGCGCAAGGCAGAGCGCGGCGGCGGCGAGCAGCACCCACACCGCCGCGCCGTCACCGCTCACCCCGACGATCAGCAGGGTGAGGCCGAGGGTTCCGGTGACCGCGCCGGGCAGGTCGAGGCTGCCGCTGTGCCCGGCTCCGCCGGGAAGGCCGGCGCGCGTCGCGGCCAGCACCGCGAGGCCGAGCAGCACCGAGAACCACAGCACCGAGCGCCAGCCGAAGAACTGGGTCAGGACGCCGCCCAGCAGCACCCCGCCGCTGAAGCTCGCGGCACCGACCGCCGCGTACACGCTGAAGGCCCGGTTGCGCGCCGGACCGGCCGGAAAGGTCTGGGTGAGCAGGGCCAGCGCGGCCGGCCCCGACAGGGCTGCGCCGATGCCCTGGACGGCGCGGGCGCCCAGCAGCACCGCGGTGCTCGGGGCCAGTGCCCCGACCAGTGCCGAGAGGGTGAACAGGGCGACACCGGCCTCGAACACCTTCCGCCGCCCGAGGACGTCGGCCAGCCGCCCGCCCACCAGCAGGAAGCCGGCGAAGGTGACGGCGTAGGCGGTCATCACCCACTGGAGCGTGCTGTCGCCCAGGTCGAAGCGCGCTCCGACCGACGGCAGGGCCGCGTTGAGCACGCCGAGACCGCTCACGTCCAGGGCGAGCGCCCCGGCCAGGACACCGAGTGCCAGCCCCGGCCTGCGCACCGGGGACCGCTCGGGTAAGGCGCCTTCGACGCCGACTGACGTCACATCAGATTTGTCAACTGCCATGAAGGTCAGCTTGCATGTGCCGATCATCTGGTGTCCAGCCCGCCCTCCTGCCTATGATGCCGGAGCCCGCCCTTCAGGGGGCGTGCGCCTGCCGTCCGCCGAGCAGCGACGGCAGGACGCGCGACGCCGCTGGACCGGGCCACCCTCCCGAACTGCCTTGAGCTCCGACTCCGGCTGCGTGCGGCCGGGCTGTCTTCACGTCGTGTGCGGCTCCTCCAGCTTGCCCGGCTGTCGCACCATGTGCGCGACCCCGCAATCCCCGAAGCTCCCGTTTCCCTCCTGACCGCGATCCCTGCCCATGTCATGCGCACGTTGAACGCCGTCGAACTCCGCCCACCCTTTTGCCATCCGCCCTGCTGAGGGAGTCGCCATGCCCCAAGAACGCGCAGTGCGAGACCTGTCCGCCGTGGCGGACTTCCTGCTTTCCCGCTTCGCCGAGCTGCTGGACCTCTCCCCCTCCTCGGTGGACCGCCGGGCGCCGATGCACCGGTACGGACTGGACTCGCTGAGGTCGGTGTCGCTGGCGGCCTCCCTGTCCGAATTTCTTGGTTGGCAGGTACCTGCCACTTGGATGTGGCAGTATCCGACCGTCGACGGCCTGGCCCGGGCGCTGACCGACGGTCCGGGCGCCGCCGAGCCCGCCCCGGCCGCCACCCGCCGCACGCCCTCGCAGGAGCCCGTCGCGATCGTGGGCATCGGCTGCCGCTTCCCCGGCGGGCCGGACCCGTCCGCCTTCTGGCGGCTGCTGGTCGAGGGCGGCGACGCCGTCGGACCGGTGCCGGCCGCCCGCCGCGAACTGCTCAACGACCGGGTGCGCTGGGGCGGGTTCATCGACGGCATCGACCGCTTCGACCCGCTGTTCTTCGGCATCTCGCCCCGCGAGGCCGTCCAGATGGACCCGCAGCAGCGGCTGGTCCTGGAGCTGTGCTGGGAGGCGCTGGAGGACGCGGGCATCGCGCCGCACAGCCTCGTCGGGAGCGACACCGGCGTGTTCATGGCCTCCTGTTGGGGCGACTACGCCGCGCTGGCGCACTACCGGGGCCCGGACGCCCAGATCACCCCGCACACCGCGACCGGCATGCACGACGGCATCATCGCCAACCGCGTCTCCTACGTCCTCGGCCTGCAGGGCCCGAGCATGGCCATCGACGCCGCCTGCGCCGGCTCGCTGGTCTCGGTGCACGTCGGCTGCCAGTCGATCTGGCTCGGCGAGAGCGACCTGGTGCTGGCCGGCGGCGTCAACCTGAGCTTCGTCTCCGACTACTACACCGCCATGGACGCGATGGGCGCGCTCGCCCCGGACGGCCGCTGCAAGTCCTTCGACGCCCGCGCCAACGGCTACGTGCGCGGCGAGGGCGCCGGCGTGGTGGCGCTCGCCCCGCTGAGCGTGGCGCTGGAGCGCGACCTGCCGGTGTACTGCCTGATCAAGGGCAGTTCCTCCAACAACGACGGCCTGAGCAACGGCATGACGGCGCCGAACCCCCAGGCGCAGGAGAAGATGCTCCGCAGCGCCTACCAGCGCGCCGGCATCGCCCCGCACCTGGTGGACTACATCGAGTGCCACGGCTCCGCGACGCCGCTCGGCGACCCGATCGAGGCCAACGCGATCGGCGCGGTCCTCGGCGGCGGCGAGCGCACCGAACCGCTGCGGCTCGGCTCGGTCAAGTCCAACGTCGGACACCTGGAGGCGGCCGCCGGCATCGTCGGCCTGGTCAAGCTCGCGCTGTCGATGCGCAACGGCGTGCTGCCGCCGAGCCTGCACTACAGCGCGCCGAACCCGCAGATCATGTTCGACGCCTACAACCTCACCGTCCAGGACCGGCTGGCGCCCTGGCCGCGGCGCTCCGACGCCCGCCGGGGCGGCGTCAGCTCGTTCGGGTTCGGCGGCGCGATCTGCCACGTCGCCGTCGAGGAACTGCCGCGCCCCGAGAGCGCGCTGCTGCTGCTGGCCGCGGACTCCCCGCAGGCGCTGGCCGAACGGGCGCTGGCCGTGCGGGACGAGACCGACCTGCGGGCGCTCTGCCGCCGCACGCCCGGCGACGGCGCCTTCCGGCTCGCGGCCGCCGCCCAGGACATGGCCGAACTGCGGACCCGACTCGATGCCTTCGCCGCCGGGGCGCCGGCCCCCGGACTGAGCTCCGGGGAGAACACCGGACGCCGGCCGAGGGTGGCGTTCCTGTTCTCCGGCAACGGCTCGCAGTGGGTGGGCATGGGCCGGCAACTGCTGGCCGGCCTGCCGGTGTTCCGCCGCTCGATGATGAAGTCCGACCGGCGGATGCGCGAACTGCTGGGCTTCTCGCTCGTCGAGCACCTGCTCTCCCCCGACGGCCGCCTCGACGACATGGACGTCTTCCAGCCGCTGCTGTTCTCGATGCAGGTCGCGCTGACCGAGGCCTGGCGCTCGCTGGGCGTCGAGCCGGACGTCGTCCTCGGCCAGAGCGTCGGCGAGTTCGCCGCCTCGCACGTCGCCGGCGCGCTCGACTTCGACGACGCCTCCCTGCTCGCCGCGCACCACGGCCGGCTCCTCCAGCAGCTCGCCGTCGGACGCGGCGAGGGCATCGTGGTCATGACGCCGGCGGACGACGTCCGGCCGTACCTGACCGGCCGGCTCACCGTCTCCGGCCGCAACGGCCTCACCTCCACCCTGGTCACCGGCACCCCCGAGGAGATCGACGCCCTCGTCCGGCGGCTGACCGACGAGGGCGTCACCACCCACCGGGTGCGGATGGGCCACGCCCCGCACTCCCCGCTGGTCGACCACGTCCTCGCGCCGCTGAAGCTCGAACTCGACGGCATCCGGCCCCGGACCACCCGCATCCCGATGATCTCGACGGTCACCGGCGAGGCCGTCGACGGCGCGGAGCTCGGGCCCGACTACTGGGCCGACAACCTGCGCCGGGAGATCCGGATGGTCGACGCCCTGACGGCGCTGCGCGACCACGCCGTCGACGCGGTGGTCGAGATCAGCCCGCACCCCGTACTGCTCAAGTCGGTGTCGGAGATCCTGCCGGCGACCACCCTGCCCTCGCTGCGGCGCGGCGCCGACGAGGCCGCCGTCCTGCTCGGCTCGCTCGGCGCGCTGTACACGGCCGGGCTGCCCGTCGCCGCCCACCCGTTCCTCGCGGGCGACCGGGGCCGGCACACCGCGCCGGGCCACGCCGAGCCCGCCGACGGCGGCCAGGCGCACCTGGTCACCGTCTCGGCCCGCACGCCGGAGGCGCTGACCGACACCTGCCGCGAGCTGTCCAACCACGTGGAACGCGACCCCGGCCTGCGGGTCGCCGACCTCGCCTACACGCTCACCGCCCGGCGCAGCCACCACAACCACCGGATCGCCCTGCTGGCCCGCGGCCGGCAGGACGTCCTGGACGGCCTCGCCCGGGTCGCCGCCGGCCAGTCCCACCCGGACGTCCTCACGGGCACCGCCTCCGGCGCCGCCGACCGGCGGGTGGCCCTGGTGTTCTCCGGCGGCGGCACCCAGTGGGTCGGCATGGGCCGCGAACTCCTGCGCAGCCACGCCGGTTTCCGCACCTGGATGAACGCCTGCGACGCCGCCGTGCGCGCGGCCGGCGGCTGCTCGGTGCTCGACCACCTCGCCGCCCCGGCCGAGGAGGCCCGGTACGAGGAGATGGACTTCCAGCAGCCCGTGCTGTTCGCCCTCCAGGTCTCGCTGGCGAAGGTCTGGCTCGGCCTCGGCATCGAGCCGGCCGCCGTGGTCGGGCACAGCCTGGGCGAGGTCGCGGCCGCCTGCGTGGCCGGCGCGCTGTCGCTGGAGGACGCCGCGCGCGTCGTGGTCGCCCGCTCGCACCTGCTCGAACGCAAGGCCGCCGCGGGCGCCATGATCGCGGTGGACCTGCCGGAGGCTCAGTTGCGGCCGCGGCTCGCCCCGTACGCGGCGCACGCGGCGATCGCCGTGGTCAACAGCCCCACCAGCGCGGCGGTCTCCGGCTCGCCCGAGGCCGTCGACGCGCTGGAGGCCGACCTCCTGCGGGACGGGATCTCGGTGCGCCGGATCCGGGTCGAACGGCCGGTGCACAGCCCCGGCATGGACCCGCTGCTCCAGCCGCTGCGCGAGAGCATCGAGGGCATCACCCCGCTCACCCCGGCCATCCCCTTCCACTCCACGGCGCTGGCCGACACCGTGGACCCCGTCACCGACGTCGACTACTGGGTGCACAACCTTCGCAACCAGGTCCGGTTCGCCGAGGCGATCGCCGCGCTGGCCGACCGGGGCATCGGCACCTTCGTCGAGATCGGCCCGCACGAGACGCTGCGCGGCGCGGTCGAGGAGATCGCGCTGAGCCGCGGCGCCCGGGTGCACGCGGTCAACTCGCTGCGGCGGGGCGAGAGCGACGTCCGCTGCCTGCTGGGTGCCGTCGCCTCGCTGTACGTCCGGGGACTGCCGCTGGCCTTCGACGCGCTGTTCGCCGACGACGTCGAGCTCGTGGAGACCCCGCTCGTCCAGTGGCAGAAGGAGCGCTACTGGATCGACACCGAGCCGCACCGCGCGCCCGCGCCCTCGCCCGTGCCCGCTCCGGCCGTCGAGGCGGCGGTGGCGCCCGTCCCCCAGGCCGCTCCCGTGGCGGCGGTGCGGAGCCGGCCGCTGGAGGAGGTCGTGCTCGCCGAACTCGCCGACGCGCTGGGCGTGCCGGTGAGCCGGTTCGACGCCGGCGCCGCGCTGCGGGACTTCGGGCTGGACTCGATGCTGGCGATCCGTCTGGTCAACCGGATGCAGGCGCTGTTCGGGCACCGGGTCTCGCCGGTGGTGTTCCTGGACGGCCGGAGCATCGCCGAGGTCGTCGGCCACTTCGCCGAGCTCACCGGCGGCCCGGCCGCACCGGCCCCGGCCCCTGAGCCCGTGCCCGCACCCGTGTCCGTGCCCGCGCGCACCTCCCCCGACGAGCTGTCCGAACTCTCCGAGCTGTCCGAGCTCGACGCCGAGGAACTGCTGGACGAACTGGACGCCCGCGGCCTGCTGGAGGCCACCGACGCCCCGGCCCTGGAGCAGCTGCGCGCCGGGGGCCTCGGCCTGCGGCTCGCCCCGGCCTCGCACGGCCAGGCCTCGCTCTGGTTCATGCAGATGGTCGCGCCGGACGCCGTGCCCTACAACTTCATGGTCACCGCCCGGATCCGCACCACGGTCGACGAGAAGGCCCTGGAGCGCGCCGTACGGGCCGTGCTGCACCGGCACCCCGCGCTGCGCACCCTCTTCGTGGAGGCGGGCGGCCACCCCTACCAGGTCGTCCTGGACGAGCCGGAGTACGAGTTCCTCGTCGTCGACAGCTCCGGCCTGGACGACGAACAGGCCCGCGAGGAGCTGGCCCGCCACGGCCACCGGCCGCTCGACCTGGACAACGGCCCTCTCGTGCGGATCGTCCTGATGCGGCGCGGACCGGCCGACCACTACCTGCTGGTGCTCGTCCACCACATCGCCTCGGACGCGGCCTCGGCGGACGTGATGATCCGTGAGCTCCAGGAGTTCTACCAGGGAGCCGACCCCGCCGGACGCGCACCGGCCGCCCCGTACACCGAGTTCGTCGCCTGGGAGCGGCAGTGGCTGGCCGGACCGGCGGCCGGCGCGGCGCTGGACTGGTGGTCGCGGCGGCTGGCCGACCCGCCCGCCCGCCTCGACCTGTCCGGCAAGGAGCGGCCGCCGGGCGTCACCTACGAGGGCCGCGACCTCGCGTTCCGCTGGAGCGCCGAGGAGACCCGGCGGCTGCGGGAGTTCGCGGTGCGCGAGGGCGTGTCGGTCAGCACCGTCGTGCTGGCCGGGTTCTTCGCCACCCTCAACCGCGCGGTCGGCACCGAGGACGCGGTGCTGGCCACCGCCATCGCCCAGCGCTCCGAACCCGGCTGGGAGTCGGCGGTCGGCTACTACCTCAACACCGTGCTGGTCCGGGCGAACCCGGCCGCCGACCGGAGTTTCCGCGACCTGCTGCGCGAGGTCCACGCCTTCTCGCTCGGTCTTCTGGAGCACATGAACTACCCGCTCGACCTGCTGGCCTCCCAGCTGAAGCCGCCGCGTGCCGAGGGCCGCTCCCCGTGGTTCGACGTGGTGGTGAACTGGCTGTCCTCGGACGCCTTCCCGCGTTCCGTCAAGCTCTTCCACGGCGTCGGCGAGACGCTCACCCCCGACGGCGCGCTGCCGCTCGAACCGCTCCAGGTGCGCCGGCACCTCGCCAAGTTCGACCTGGAGATCTCGATGGCCGACATCGACGGCAAGGTGGCCGGCCACGTCCAGTTCAAACCGAGCTACCTGGAGCGGCACACCGTGACGGCGCTGCTCGCGCTCTACCGCACGGTGCTCTTCGACTCGATCGCCCACCCCGACCTGGCCCTCGGCGCCGTCGCGCCGGCCGGCCTCCCCGAGGAGACGGACCAGTGACCGAAACCCTGCACTCCGAGTTCGTCGCGCAAGCGGTCAAGAACCCCGACGCGATCGCGGTCTACTCCGACGCCGGCGTCCTGACGTACGGCGAACTGGACGAGCGGTCCCGGGTGCTGGCCGAGCGGCTGGCCGCCGACGGCGCGGGCCCCGGCGTCCCGGTCGGCATCTGCGTCGAGCGCACCCCCGACCTGCTGGTCGGCATCCTGGCGGCCCTGCGCACCGGCGCCTGCTACCTGCCGCTGGACCCGAACTACCCGGCCGACCGGCTGGGCTTCATGGTCCAGGACAGCGGGACCCGCCTGCTGCTCAGCACGCCCGCGTCCCGGGCCAGTTGCCCGCCCGGCCCGACCGTGGTCGTGCTGGGGGACACCGTGACCACCGAGCCCGGCGCGCGGCCGGTGGCGGTCGTGCCCGAGGACACCGCGTACATCATCTACACCTCGGGATCCACCGGCCGCCCCAAGGGCGTGGCCGTGCGGCACGGCAGTTGCGTGGCGCTGCTCGCCGAGATGGACCGGGTCCTGGAGGGCTGCGACCTGAGCGGGGTCTCGGCGGCGAGCTCGGTCTGCTTCGACATGTCCGTGATGGAGGTCTTCAACACGCTCTGCCACGGCGGCGCCGTCGTGCTGGTCGAGAGCGCGGTGCACCTGGCGGAGAGCCGGTACGCCGACCGGATCACCCATCTGAACGTCGTCCCGTCGGTCATGAACAGCCTGCTCGACGCCGGGGCCCTGCCCCCGAACGTGCGCTCGATCGTCTTCGGCGGCGAGGCGCTGCGCCGCAAGCTGGTCGACCGGGCCTACCGGGAGACCGCCGCCCTCCGGGTGTTCAACGCCTACGGCCCCACCGAGGGAACCGTCCTCTGCTCCTTCGGGCCGGTGCCCGAGGACGGCACCGACGATCCGACGATCGGGCCGCCGACCACCACCGACCGGATCTACGTGCTCGACGGGAACCTGCGGCCGCTGCCCGCCGGCGAGCCCGGCGAGCTCTACCTGGGCGGCGCCGGCCTGGCGCACGGCTACGTCAACCGGCCGCGCACCACGGCCGAGCGCTTCGTGCCGGACCCGTTCCGCAGCGGCGAGCGGATGTACCGCACCGGCGACCTCGTCCGGTTCACCGAGGACGGCGAGCTGCGCTTCCTCGGCCGCACCGACCACCAGGTCAAGCTGCGCGGCTACCGGATCGAACTGGAGGAGGTCGAGGCCCGGCTGACCGGCTGCCCCGAGGTGCGGGAGGCCGCCGCCGTCGTCCGCGGCAACCGGCTCGTCGGCTACGTCGTGCCGGCGGGCGAGGACGCGCCGCAGGACGGCCCCCGGCTGGACGCCGCGCTGCAGAGCGCCATCACCGGCCGGCTCGCCGTCGGGCTGCCGGAGTACATGGTCCCGGCGACCGTGGTCTTCCTGGCCGCGCTGCCGCTGGGGCCGGGCGGGAAGCTCGACCGCAACGCGCTCCCCGAGCCGCCGGCCGCCGGCACCGGCGGGCCCGTGACGCTCGCCGCCACGCCGACCGAGGTGGCCCTGTCGGAGATCTGGGGCCAGCTGCTCGACCTCGAACCGACCGCCATCGACGTGCAGTCCGCCTTCTACGACCTCGGCGGCGACTCGCTGCTGCTGGTCCGTCTCGCCCGGCTGATGACCCGGCGCTTCGGGCGGCGGGTCCGGGTGCCCGACCTGTTCAGCTTCCGCGACATCGCCTCCCTCGCCCGCTGGCTCGACGACGAGAGCGACGCGGCCCCCGAGGTGGTCCAGTCGGCCCGCGTGCGCGCCAACGCCCGCCGGGCCGCGCTGCGCGGCCGGGGCGGCGGCGCCACCGGCCGCTGAGCCGCCCGAGCCGCCGAGCCGCCGAGCCGCCGAGCCGCCCACCCTCCCTCCACACCCCCAGGAGTCTTCCCATGACCGACAGTCCCGAGCAGGAGTACGACCCGGGCGACGTGGCCGTGATCGGCATGTCGCTGCGGGCCCCCGGCGCCCGCACCAAGGAGCAGTTCTGGGACAACCTCGTGCACGGCCGGGAGTCCATCACCTTCCTGGCCAAGGACGACATCCACGTCGACGAGACCCTGATCCACAGCCCGTTCTACGTGCGCGCCTGCGGCGTGCTCGACACCTACGACCAGTTCGACCCCTCGGTGTTCGGCATCAGCGACCGGATGGCCGCCGCGATGACCCCGGAGAACCGGCTCTTCCTGGAGAGCGCCTGGGAGACGCTGGAGGACGGCGGCTACGACCCGGACCGGCTGAAGGCCGAGATCGGCATGTACGGCGCCAACAACCCGCAGACCGCCGCGCTCTACAGCTCCCCGCCGGACCGGGTGTCGGTCGGTCCCGAGGCGATCGAGGCCAGCCTGGCCTGGTCGCCGGACACCATGACCTCCAACGCCCTCTACTACATGGGCCTCACCGGCGAGGCGGTCACCGTCGCCGCGGTCTGCGCGGGCTTCCACTACGCGGTGCACCTGGCCTGCCAGTCGCTCCTGCTGGGCCAGACCGACCTGGCGATCGCCGGCGGCGCGATGGTGCGGCTGCCGCACCCCCGCGGCCACCTGTGGGAGGAGAACCGCATCCTGTCCAAGGACGGCCACTGCCGCCCGTTCGACGCGCACGGCACCGGCACCGCGCTGTCCAGCGGGGTGGTCACCGTCCTGCTGAAGCCGCTCGGCCGGGCCGTCGCCGACCGCGACCACGTCTACGCCGTGGTCAAGGGCTCGGCCGTCAACAACAACGGGGTCAGCGCGATGGCGTACGGCCTGGCCCAGCCCGAGCGGCTGAGCGCCTGCATCGCCAACGCGATGGAGGTCGGCGGCGTCACCCCGGACACCGTCTCCATGTACGAGGCCAACGGCCTCGGCATGCCGATGACCGACGAACTGGAGGTGCACGCGGCGAGCATGGCGTTCGGCAAGCAGACCGCGACCACCTCGATCGGCGGGGTCAAGGGCAACGTCGGCCACGGCGGCGTGGTGTCGGGCGGCTTCGGCGCCGTCAAGGCCGCGCTGTCGCTGTACCACCGCACGCTCCCGGCGACCATCAACCTGACCGAGGTCAACCCCGACCTCGACTTCCCCGCCACCCCCTTCGTCCCGCAGCTCGAAGGGGCGGACTGGGAGCCGGAGGCCGGGATCCGCCGCGCCGGCATCACCTCGATCGGCGGCGGCGGCTACAACGCGCACCTGCTGCTGGAGGAGGCACCGGCGGCCGCCGGGCGCGCGCCCGAGGACACCGGCCGGCCGAGGCTGGCCACCCTGTCCGCACTGGACGACGAGGCGCTGGCACGGCAGCGCGCGCGGCTGAAGGAGCGGCTGGAGGCCGACCCCTCGCTGCGGCTGGACGACGTCTGCTTCAGCCTCAACCTCGGCCGCAAGGTGATGCCCCGCCGCTGGGCGGCCGTGGTCCGCACCCGCGCGGAGCTGATCGCGGCGCTGGCCGACGAGGCCGGCGGCCCCGTCACCACGACCGCCGCCGCCCCGGCCACCGACCCCGGCGCCTTCACCCGCACCGAGCGGGGCATCGTGCCCGCGGGCCCGGACGCACCGGCGCTGGCCGGGCTGGCCGCCGCCTGGGTGACCGGTCAGCAGGTGGACTTCGAGGCCCTGCACCGCGGGGAGGCCAGCCACCGCGTACCGCTGCCCGCCTATCCGTTCCGGCCCCGCCGCTTCTGGCGCACGGACTGGTGACCATGGGCACCCCGGCACTGGACACGGTGGACCTGGGCGACCCGGCCACCTTCGCGGACCACGACCTCGGCGGGTTCTGGCGCACCCTGCGGGACACCGCCCCGCTGCACCACAACCCGCCCGCCGACGGCCGGCCCGGCTTCTGGGTGCTCTCCCGTCACGAGGACATCCTGGCCGCCTACCGGGACAACGTGAACCTCACCTCCCAGCGCGGCAACGTCCTGGTCACCCTGCTGGAGGGCGGCGACGCCGGCGCGGGCCGGATGCTGGCCGTCACCGACGGGCACCGGCACCTGGAGCTGCGCAAGATCCTCCAGCGGGTGCTCTCGCCGCGCGTGCTCGACCAGGTCGCGCTCACCGTCCGCGCCAACACCCGGCGGTGGATCCGCGAGGCCGTCGAGTCCGGCGGCTGCGACTTCGCGGAGCGGATCGCCGGCCGGATCCCGATGACCACCATCTCGAACCTGCTCGGCGTGCCCGAGCAGGACCGGGAGTACCTGCTCAGCCTCACCAGGACCGCGCTGTCGGCCGACGACGAGTCCATCGACGAGGTCGACTCCGAGATGGCCCGCAACGAGATCCTGATGTACTTCATGGACGTCGTCGAGGAGCGCCGCGAGTCGCCGGGCGAGGACGTGATCAGCATGCTGATCGGCAGCTCCATCGACGGCGTCCCGCTCTCCGACGAGGACGTGGTGCTCAACTGCTACAGCCTCATCATCGGGGGCGACGAGACCAGCCGGCTGACGATGATCGACTGCGTGCGCACCCTCGCGCGGCAGCCCGGGGAGTGGCACCGGCTCAAGCACGGCGAGGTGGCGGTGGAGACCGCCGTCGAGGAGGTGCTGCGCTGGGCCTCGCCCACCATGCACTTCGGGCGCAGCGTCGAGCGCGAGACGGAGCTGCACGGCGTACGGCTGCGCCCGGGCGAGATCGTCACGCTCTGGCACGCCTCCGCCAACCGGGACGAGCGGGTCTTCCCGCGGCCCGAGGTGTTCGACCTCGGCCGCACCCCCAACAAGCACCTGGCCTTCGGCTTCGGCCCGCACTTCTGCCTCGGCTCGTACCTGGCCAAGGTGGAGATCGCCGAACTCCTCAAGGCGCTGCGGGACTTCACCACCGGGTTCGAGCAGAGCGGCGAGGCGCTGCCGATCCGCTCCAACTTCCTGACCGGGTTCTCCACCCTGCCGGTGCGGTTCCACCCCGATCACTCCGGACTGAAAGAGGTCGACCGATGAGCGGCAACCCCTTCGAGGACGGCGAGGGCGACTGGCTGGTCGTGCTGAACGCCGACGGGCACCACGCGCTGTGGCGGCCGTTCCTGGGCCTGCCGGAGGGCTGGCGCACGGTCCACCGCGGCCCCGACCGCGACGGCGCCCTCGACTACGTCGAGCGGCACGCGTCCACGCTGCCGGGCACGCCCGCGGCCTGAGGCCGACCCGGCACCCGAGCGCGACCAGCCGACGGGCTGACCAGCCGACCAGCCACCGCAGGAGGACGGATGAACATCTTCATATCAGGACAGGGGGCCTTCGCGGTGCAGGTCGCGGAAGCCCTGCTGGACGAGGGGCACAAGATCGTCGGCGCGGCCGCGCCCCGGCTGCGCAAGGGCCGGTCCGACGAGGCCGACCCGATGTCCTGGGACCGGCTGCGCACCTGGGCGTACCACCGGGACCTCGCCTGGACGGACTCGGCCGAGCTGCGCGCGATGCACGTCCCGGACGGGGTGGACATCATCCTGGCCGCGCACTCGCACGCCTTCCTCGGCCGCCGCACCCGCGCCAGAGCGGCCGTCGCCACCATCGGCTACCACCCCAGCCTGCTGCCGCTGCACCGCGGCCGGGACGCGATCCGGTGGACGATCCGCGACGGCGACAAGGTGACCGGCGGCAGCGTCTACCACCTCACCGAGCGCACCGACGCCGGCCCGCTCGCCGCCCAGGAGCACCTGTTCGTGCCCCCGGGCTCGACCGCGCAGAGCCTGTGGCGCGACCACCTGGCACCGCTCGGTGTGCGGCTGCTGCTCAAGGTGGTCGCCGACCTCGCCGCCAACCGCCGGATCGAGGTCCCCCAGGACGAGAAGCTGGCGACCTGGGAGCCCGCGATGGGCGCGCCCCCGCTGTTCAAGCCCGAACTCATCGCGCTGCCGGGCACGGTGCCGGTCGACAGCAGCAAGTGGGCCCTGCACGACCACTGATCCGCCGGCCCCGCGCCGCGGCCCCGGTGCACGACAGGCGTGTACCGGGGCCGCGGCGGATCGCGTCGCGCGGTCAGGCGAGGGCCTTCTCCAGCGCGGCGAGGTAGCTGCGCATCAGGTGGTCGCGGATGCCCTCGCCGTCCGGGTTGAAGGCCGCGGCCCCCAGCCCCTTGGCGCGGTCGGCGAGGCCCGCGACCAGCCCGGTCCTCTCGCCGACCCGGCCCGCCGAGTCGATCCGGTGCAGCGTCGCCACATGGGTGAAGGCGGGCTCCGGGGGCAGTTCGGGCACGATGTCGTTGCCGTGGACGAAGCGGTGCGTGCGGCTCCCCAGCCCCTTGTCGTAGGCGGCGGCGAGCAGCCGGTCGCAGGTCCGGGGCTGGCCGAAGGTGTAGACGCCGTCGGCCTGGAGCCGGGGATCCTCCAGGCTCAGCCGGGCGGCGACGAGCATCGCGAGGGCCCCGCCGAGGCTGTGGCCGGTGAACCACACGCTCTGCCCGTCGGTGCGCAGGTCGGCGAGGGTCTTGGCGACGTCGGGGAAGATCGATTCCAGGGCCTCGGCGAAGCCGTAGTGGACGTAGCCGGTGCGGGCGGGCCCGGGCCAGGGCGGGGTGGTGCTGTCGGTGAGCCAGTCGCGGATCTGCGCGGGCTCGGTGCCGCGGAACGCGGTGACGATCATGTGCTCGCCGGCCATGGTGTAGGCCTGGGTGTCCTGGAGCGGGAACGGCGGGGTGAACCGGGTGCGGTGGTGGCGCACGGTCTCGAAGCCCCACTCGCGGGCCCGCGCCTCGATCGTGGCCTCGTCCTGGTAGGCGAGTTCGGCGGCCCTGGCCAGGTTGTAGGCCAGCGGAAGGCCGAAGCCGGCGGCGTTCTGGTCGAAGGTGGTGGGTACGGCCACGGGCGAACGCTCCTGTCGGGTCGACGGATCGACGACGGCCACGGCGGGGCCTCGCCCGCGGTGGCCCGGGGCACGCGGTCGGCGACGGCCCGGTGACCGTCAGTGACACTACCCCGCCGACGGTTCGTGAGCGACCGGACGGCGGGCGGCCCCGGCGCCGGACGTCCCGTCCGCCGGGGCCGGCCGTGCCCGACGGTCAGCAGATCCGCGGCAGTTGCTCCCCCATCGGCAGGTCGACCACCCGGGTGCCGCCGAAGGCCGTGCGGGCGACCACCGTGCCGGGGTGGTCGGCGACGCACTCGCCGATCACCGCCGCCCCCGCGCCCAGCGGGTGAGCCCGCAGGGCGGCGAGCACCGCGTCCGCCTCGCCGCGCGGCGCGAAGGCGACCAGCTTGCCCTCGTTGGCCACGTACATCGGGTCCAGGCCCAGCACGGCGCAGGCGTTGGCCACCTCGGGCGGCACCGGGACGGAGCGCTCGTTCACCACCACGCCCACCCCGGCCGCCGTCGCGATCTCGTTGAGCGCCGCGCCCAGCCCGCCCCGGGTGGGGTCGCGCAGCACGTGCAGGTCGGGGGTCACGGCGAGCATCGCCTCGACCAGGCCGCCGAGCGCCGCGCAGTCGCTCTCGACCGCGACCCCGAACTCCAGGCCCTCGCGGACACTCATGATCGCGACGCCGTGCAGCCCGATGGCCCCGCTGACGATCACCACGTCGCCCGGCACCGCCCGCTGCGGCCTGATGTCCACGCCGGCCGGCACCAAGCCGATGCCCGCCGTGTTCAGGTAGACGCCGTCGCCGCGCCCGGCCTCGACCACCTTGGTGTCCCCGGTGACGACCTCCACCCCGGCGGCCCGGGCCGCGGCGCCGAGGTCCCGGGCTACCCGGTCCACCACGGCCATCTCCACCCCCTCCTCCAGGATGAAGCCGCAGGACAGGTAGGCGGGCCGCGCCCCGCTCATCGCGAGGTCGTTGACCGTCCCGTTGACGGCGAGGTCGCCGATGCTGCCGCCGGGGAAGAACAGTGGCCGCACCACGAAGGAGTCGGTGGTGAACGCCAGCCTGGCGCCGCCCAGTTCCAGGACGGCCGAGTCCGCGAGGCCGGCCAGGGTCCGGCCGCCGAAGGCGGGGGCGAACAGGCCCGCCACCAGCTCGGCGGACATCGCCCCGCCGCCCCCGTGCCCCATCACCACCCGGGGGTGGTCGCGCAGCGGCAGCGGACAGCTCCAGCCGGAGAAGTCGGGCGCCGCGGACGGCCGGGTCGGGATCTCGGTGTCAGCCAACGGGGCTCGCCTCCCGGGAGACGCCCGGCACGCCGAGGCGCCGGTAGAGGTAGTAGGCGGCGCAGGCCCCCTCGCTGGACACCATGGTGGCGCCCAGCGGGGTGCGCGGGGTGCAGACGGTGCCGAAGGCCTCGCACCGGTCCGGTTTGAGCAGCCCCTGCAGCACCTCGCCGCTGCGGCACTGCGCGGGCTCGCGGGTGGTGATCCCGGAGACGTCGAAGCGGTACTCGGCGTCGTGGTCGCGGTAGCGCGGGGAGAGCCGCCAGCCGCTGCCGGGGATGACCCCGATCCCCCGCCAGGCCCGGTCGGTCACCTCGAAGACGTCCGCCAGCATCGCCCGGGCCGCCGGGTTGCCCTCCGGGCGGACGGCGCGCGGGTAGGCGTTGTCCACGGTGTGCTCGCCGCGCTCCAACTGCCGTACGGTGCGCCGGATCCCCTCCAGGATGTCGAGCGGCTCGAAGCCGGTGACCACGATCGGCACCCGGTGGCGCTCGGCCAGCTCCGGGTACTCCTCGGTGCCCATCACGCTGCACACGTGCCCGGCGGCCAGGAAGGCCTGCACCCGGCAGTCCGGCGCGTTCATGATGGCCTCGACGGCCGGGGGCACCCGCACGTGCGAGACCAGCATGCTGAAGTTGCGCACCCCCTGCTTCCTGGCCTGGTGGACGGCCATCGCGTTGGGCGGGGCGGTGGTCTCGAAGCCGATGCCGAAGAACACCACCTCGCGGTCCGGGTTCTCCCCGGCGATCCGCAGCGCGTCCAGCGGCGAGTAGACCACCCGCACGTCCCCGCCCTCGCCGCGGACGCGGAACAGGTCGCGGTCGGTGCCCGGCACCCGCAGCATGTCGCCGAAGGAGCAGAAGATCACCCCGGGCCGGGCGGCGATCGCCAGCGCCCGGTCGATCACCTCCAGTGGGGTCACGCACACCGGGCAGCCCGGCCCGTGGACCAACTCCACGCCCTCGGGCAGCAGTTGGTCGATCCCGTGCCGGATGATGCTGTGCGTCTGCCCGCCGCACACCTCCATCAGCGCCCACGGTCTGGTCACCGCCGCCCGGATGTCGGCGAGCAGACCGCGCGCCAGCTCCGGGTTCTGGAACTCCTCCAGGTACCTCACTTGCGCTCCTCCGTTCCGGCGGCCCCGGCCGCCGCCTCCCACGGATCGCCGAACTCCTCCTGCAACAGGCCGAGTTCGGCGAAGAGGTCGAGGGTTCGCCGGGCCGACTCCTCGTCCAGCCGCTGCAGCGCGAACCCCACGTGCACGATGGCGTACTCGCCCACCTCCAGATCGGGCAGGTACTCCAGGCAGACGTCCTTGACGACGCCGCCGAAGTCGACGACCGCCATCCGCGTCCCGTCCCGTTCCTCGATCTCCATCACCCTGCCGGGCACCGCCAGGCACATCCGCCCTCTCCTCTCAACCGGCGCCCGGACCGCCGGCCCGGGCGGCCACCATCAGCTGGCCGAGCGCCAGTCCGCCGTCGTTGGGCGGCACCCGGCGGTGCCGCAGCACGGTGAAGCCGTCGGCCCGCAGGCCGCGCCCGCAGGCGGTGGTGAGCAGCGCGTTGGCGAACACCCCGCCGGTCAGCGCGACCGTCTCCAGGCCGTGCTCCTCCCGGGCGGCCCGGCAGAGCGCGCGGACCAGCCCGGCCACCGCGGCGTGGAAGCGGGCGGCGAGCAGGCCGGCCGGTGCCCCGGCGGCGAGCTCCTCGACCGCCGCCGCGAGCACCGGGGCGGGGTCGCCGACCAGGACGCCCTCCTCGCGGCGCAGCGCGAAGGCGTACCCGTCGGCCGGGCCGTGCGCCAGTGCCGCCGCCTCCAGCTCGACCGCCGCCTGCGCCTCGTACCGCGCCAGCGCGCAGACCCCGGCCAGCGCGGAGAGCGCGTCGAACAGCCGGCCCATGCTGGAGGTCGGCACGCAGTACAGCGAGCGCTCCAACTGCCTGCGCAGCACTTCCCGTTCGCCCTCGGGGCAGGCCCGGACGGCGGGCAGGCCGGGGGTCCACGGCAGGCCCGCCGCCCACAGGTGGGCGAGCGCCATCCGGTACGGGCGCCGCACCGCCGCGTCGCCGCCGGGCAGCGGTACGTAGGCCAGCCGGCCGAACCGGCGGTAGCCGTCGTAGTCGGCGAGCAGCACCTCGCCGCCCCACACCGCGCCGTCGTCGCCGTAGCCGGTGCCGTCGAAGGCGACGCCGATGACGGGGCGGCGGCCGTCCAGCCCGTGCTCGGCCATCGCCGAGGCGACATGGGCGTGGTGGTGCTGCACGGTGCGCCGCTCCGCCGCCGGGACGGTGCGCCGGGCGTGCCGGGCGGACCGGTAGCCGGGGTGGCGGTCCACCACCAGCAGCTCCGGCCGGACCCCGGTGACGGCCCCCAGCTGGGCCGCCGCGCGGTCGAAGGCGCCGAGCGTGGCGAGGTCGTCCATGTCGCCGAGGTGGCCGGACAGCCAGGCGTAGCCGCCGTCCGCCAGCGCGAGGGTGTTCTTGAGGTCCCCTCCGGCGGCCAGCGCGGGCCGGACCGGCACGGGGAGCGGCAGCGGCAGCGGGACGTAGCCGCGCGAGCGGCGCAGCGGCAGCTGCTCCCCGTCCACCACCCGCAGCACCGAGTCCTCGCACGGCACGTGGATGGGCCGGTCGTGGGTCAGCCAGCCGTCGACCAGCGGGGCGAGCCGCTCAAGGGCCTCCCCGTCGTCCGTCACGATGGGCTCGCCGGACAGGTTGGCGCTGGTCATCACCAGCAGTCCGGGGCCGGGCGGGGCGAGCAGCAGGTGGTGCAGCGGGGTGTAGGGCAGCATGAGGCCGAGGTCGGGGCTGCCGGGCGCCACCGCCTCCAGGGCCGCCGGGGCCGGGCCGGTGCGGCGCAGCAGCACGATCGGCCGGGCCGGGCCGGTGAGCAGTTCCAGCTCGACCGGGCCGGGCGCGGCCAGGGCGGTGATCTCCGCGAGGTCCCGGGCCATCAGGGCGAAGGGTTTGGCGCCGCGCCGTTTGCGCAGGCGCAGCCGGGTGACGCTCCGCTCGTTGTAGGCGTCGCAGGCCAGGTGGTAGCCGCCGAGGCCCTTGACGGCGAGCACCGCGCCCTCGCGCAGCAGGCGGCGGGCCCCGTCGAGGGCGGCCTCGCGCTCGGTGTCCGGCCGGCCGGGGACGGTGAGGGTGAGCCGGGGGCCGCAGGCGTGGCAGCAGACCGGCTGGGCGTGGAAGCGCCGGTCGGCGGGGTCGGTGTACTCGCGGTCGCAGTCCGGGCAGAGCGGGAAGCCGGCCATGGTGGTGTTGGCGCGGTCGTAGGGCAGGCCGGTGACGATGGTGTGGCGCGGGCCGCAGTTGGTGCAGCTGATGAACGGGTGCCGGTGGCGGCGGTCGGCCGGGTCAGCGAGTTCGGCGAGGCAGTCGGCGCAGGTGGCGGTGTCCGGCGGGACCAGGGTGCGGCGCGGACCGTCGTCCCGGGAGGGGGTGATGGCGAAGCCGCGGGCGCCGGTGGGCGGCAGGGGCGCGTGGTCGACCGCGGCGACCAGGGCGAGCGGCGGCGCGTCGCCGCGCACGCGGCGGCAGAACGCCTCGACCGCCTCCGGTGGGCCCTCGACCTCGGCCAGGACACCCTCGCCGGTGTTGGTGACGGTGCCGGCCAGGCCCAGCTCGGTGGCGAGCGCGAACACGAAGGGGCGGAAGCCGACGCCCTGGACGAGTCCGCTGACGGCCACCCGCCGCCGCCGCGGCCCGGTGACCGGTGCCGTCACGACCGCTCCGCGGCCGTGCCCGCGTGCTCGTGCTCGTGCCCGTGTGTGAGCGCGTGCGTGTGCCCGTGCTGCGGCGCGCCCGCCATCACCGGGCGGTGGACGGGCGCACCGTCCAGCACGGCGTGCGCCCGCTCCAGCAGCTCCCCCGCCCCCAGCCCGGTGCGTGCCGAGGTGAACACCACCTCCACGCCCGGGTTGACCCGCGCGACGTTCGCCAGGAACGCCTCCCGGTCGAACTCCACCGCCGCCGCCAGATCGGCCTTGGTCACCAGCACCAGGTTGGCCAGCCCGAACGCCGTCGGGTACTTGAGCGGCTTGTCCTCCCCCTCGGTGACCGATGCCAGCACCACCCGCAGCGATTCGCCGAGGTCGTAGGAGGCCGGGCAGACCAGGTTGCCGACGTTCTCCACGAAGAGCAGCCTGGTGCCCTCCGGGAGCCAGCCGGCCAGCTGCCCGCTGAGCATCGCGGTCTCCAGGTGGCAGAGGCCGTCGGTGAGCACCTGCTTCACCGGGACGCCCGAACGGGCCAGGCGCACCGCGTCGTTCTCGGTCGCGAGGTCGGCGGTGAGCGCCGCGACCGCGATCCCGCGCTCGCGGGCCAGCCCGAGTTCGGCCTCCAGCAGCGCCGTCTTCCCGCTGCCCGGGCTGGAGAGCAGGTTCACCGCGACGGTGCCCCGGGCGAGCAGCCGGGCGCGCAGCTCGCGGGCGCCGTCGTCGTTGCGGGCGAGGACCGCCTGGCGGAGTTCCACCGTGCGACACATGGGTTCAGCCTTCCTGTCGGGCGCCGGCCCCGGCGGCCGGCGGGCGTTCGGCCCACTCGACGCCGAGGATCTGCAGTTCACGGCCGGCCAGCAGCTCGACCCGGCCGCCGCCGCAGTGCGGGCACCCCAGGTCGGGCGGCATGCCGACGGCCCACTCGGCCGCGCACGGCGCGCACCGGGCGCGGGCCGCCACCGCCTCGGTCTCCAGCAGGGCGCCCTCCACCAGCGTTCCGGCGCAGGCCAGTTCGAAGCAGAAGTCGAGGGCCGCGGGCACCACGCCGGCCAGTTCGCCGACCTGCAGGCGCACCCGCGCGACCGCCCGCGCCCCGTGCGCACGTGCCGCGGCGTCCACCTGCTCGACGACGGCCGTCGCGATCGACATCTCGTGCATGGGCCCCGTTCCCGGCTGGAGGCGACAGGCCCCATTACAGGCCGCGGCGGCGGCAGCGGCCCGAAGCCGCGCCGCCGCCGCGTCCGGGACTACGCCGGACGCACCAACGCCCCGCTCACATCCGGCGGATGCGCAGATAGCGCTTGAGGTCGTCCAGGTTCTGCCAGACCACCACCGCCACGACGGCCAGCACGACCGCGCGCCGCAGGTTCTTCTTCTTCACCATGCTGAGGCCTCTCTCTTGGCTTGCGCGTGGGCACCGACGGTCCGCAGGACCAGGTGGACCGCCTCCTCGACGGCGGCGGCCACCGGTGCGCTCAGTCCGATCCCCTCCTCCAGCGACTGCGGTTCGCAGCCCACCACCAGGACCCGGCCGGGCGGAGTGCCGCCGGTGCCGGCGGCCAGGGTGCCGAGCAGCGCGAGCACGGCGTCCGGTCCCATCCGGTGCCCGTCCAGCACGGGCGCCTCCACCGGTCCGGCGTCCGCCTCGATCAGGTAGAGGGTGCCCGGCTCGCCGCCCCGGGCGGTGGCGTCGACGAGCACCAGCATCCGGTAGCCGTCGAGGAGTTGGTAGGCCAGGTGGACGCCGCGCACGCCGACGTCGAGCAGTTCGACGTCGGCCGGCAGCGGGTGCCCGCGCAGCCGCCGCACGGTCTCCACGCCGAATCCGTCGTCGCCGAGGAAGATGTTGCCGACCCCGGCGACCAGCACCTTTCCCGGCGTCACGGCCCCTCCAGCGGGGTGATCTCGTCGGGCTGGAAGTAGCGGAAGCGGCCCTGGGCGCGCCACAGGTCCGCCCCCGGGTCGTCCTCCAGCGTCACCGCCAGGTGCACCGAGCCGTCGACGTCGTGCAGCACGGCCTCCACGACGGCGGTGCGGCCGTCCAGGAAGAGGTCCTGGGCGTCGGTGCGCCGCCGTCCGGGGCGCAGCAGGACCCGGCTGCCGGCGCCGACCGCGCGGCCGTCGACCAGTACCCGGTCGGTGTCCGGGTCCACCCCGGGGTCGTCGCCCGGGTCCCACCAGGGCTGTCCGGGCGCGTCGCCGGTGATCTCGCGCAGGCCCCGGACGGCGCCGTGCAGCCGCTCCAGCACCTCGGGGGGCATCGAGTCGGCGAGGTCGATCACGGCGCCCGCCCGCTCGTCGGTGCCGCGGGCCTCGCGCTTCTCGCGGTCGGTCAGAGCGGCGGTCCGCAGGGCGAGGATCTCGTCGATCTCGGTGGCGTCGTAGAGCGCGCCCGGGCTCTCGGGGGCGACGACGGGATGGTCCTCCAGGATGATCGGCGAGGAGAGCACCACCCGGTCGCGGCCGGGCGGGCCGGCCAGCACCGGCCAGGTGTGCTCGTTGCGGCACAGCGCGGTGGCGGCCCGGGCCCATGCGGGCGGGTCGGCCGGGGACAGGAAGGTGCCGCGCTCCAGGCCGAGCAGCAGGTGGGCCGAGACCAGCGAGCGGGCCAGCGCCGCGTCCCGCGCCTCGTCGGGCCGCGGGGTCCAGTCGGTGGTGTTCTCCACCATGGCGGTCAGCAGCCGCACCCCGTACGGCCCCGGGACCTCCCGGGCGGTCAGCCGCAGCAGGCCGTCGGTCCGTTCCCGGCGGCGCAGCAGCCGGCCGGCGGTGGCGCCGCCGTCGTGCAGCGGTTCCGTCTCCCGGCCGGCCGGGAGGTGGAACGGCCGCACCAGCTCGCCGGCCAGCTCCTCGACGGGCACGACGAGTTCGATGCGCTCCTCGACCCCCTCGTCCCACGGCTGGAGGACCCGGTCGGCGAGTTCCAGTTCGTCGACCGGCTCGAAGCCGCCGGGCACGGCCCGTTCGACGGTGCGCCGCCGCACCCGCAGGAAGCGCAGTTCGACGGCCAGCCGGTCGCCGGGGCGCGGTTCCATCAGGCATTCGGTGCGCTGGTGGGCGTGCTCGCCGCGGTCCGCGCCGTAGCCGGGCGGGACGAGCACCCCGAACTGCCAGCGCAGCCGGTTCTTGGCCGCCGAGGCCCGGTAGGGGTAGAGCACGTAGCCCTCGAACAGGACGGCGTCGGCGATCTGCCGGGCGGAGGCGAAGGCGGCCTCGACCTCGGCGGTGAAGCCGGTGACGGGGGCGGTCACCGGGTCGCCTCGGCGAGTTCGGCGCCGGCCAGCAGGGCGCGCACGGTCGCCTCCCAGGACGGCAGGGCGCGGCGCGAGCGGTAGGCGAGCAGCGCGTCCATCAGCTCCTCGGGCAGCCGCAGCCAGCCGCAGCCCGGGAAGTGCCGGTCGATCGCCTCACGCCACACCTGAACGGGCATCCGCACCGAGGCCTCGCGGTCCCAGGGGACCGGGGAGACCTGGAAGCCGCCGGGGCCGGCGAAGGCGGTGCCGGAGAACAGCAGCAGCACGGGGACGTCGCCGCCGCCGAGCGCCCTGAGGTAGCGGGCGGCGGCGACGTCCTGGTCGTAGGTGCAGGGGACGGGCAGGTCCAGTTCGGTCTCGCCGGTGAAGCCGGGGACCATCAGCGGCACCTGGGCGAACTGGACCGGGTTGAGGGTGGTGCCCCAGCGCGGACGCTCGCCGAACAGGTCGGTGAGCCGCCCGGCCTCCGCCGCGTCGTAGCCGCGCCGGGCGGGTTCGATGCGCAGCTGGCAGCGCAGCGCCAGGGCGTGCACCCGGGTGTCGGGGGGCGCGGTGATCCGCAGCCGGAAGAGCAGGGTGGGTCCGGCGGCGTGCTCGGCCGCCCGGACGGCGGTGCAGGCGAAGGCGAGCGGGGTCACCGGGGTCCGTCCTCTCGCAGCGGCCGGGCCCGTTCGTCGAGCCGGGCGAAGAAGGCGTCGGCCTCGGCCCGGGCCTCGGGCCCGCCGTCGAACCCCTTCCAGCAGCGCCGCAGCCGGCCGACCAGTTCGTAGCAGGCGTCGATGGGCACCAGCAGGCAGTGGATGCCGGTGCCGGTGCGGCGCAGCAGCAGGGCCTCGACGTCGGGTTCCAGGGCGGCGGCGAGGGCGCTGTCGCCGAGGGCGGCCCGCCAGGCGGCCTCGTCCGGTTCGCTCTCGGTGGCGCCGCCCGGGCCGGGGTAGAGCAGGACGAGCCGGTCCTGGCGGGCGTTGCGGAACAGGAAGGCGGTGGAGACCGGGATGCCGAGGGCCGCCCACGCCTGCTCGCCGATCCGGTGGCCCGGGTCGGCGAGGTGGCGGTCGGGGACGTGCCGGTAGCGGCCGCCGGCTGCTCCGGGCTGCCGGAACAGCAGTCCGCAGGCCGTGCAGACGCAGGTCAGGGCCTGTTCCTCGGTGTCCACCAGGTGCCGGTGCGCCGGGGGGACGCCCTGGCCGCAGAAGGCGCAGCGCTCCGGCTGCGGCGGCGCGGGCTCGCGCAGCCGGTGCAGCAGGGCGGTGCCGGGGCGGGTGATCTGGCGGGTGCTCACCGGGCGGCCTCCGCCGGGGTGCCGGGGCGGGTGGCGATCTGCAGCAGCCGGGGTTCGCGTTCGACCACGGTGGCCGTCACCTCGGGCGCGTGGCAGGCGAGGAGGGCCTCGATGTCCTGCTCGGAGCAGCCGCAGCCGCCGCCGGTGCGCAGCAGCCGGGCGGTGCCGGTGGCGGGGTCGAAGCCGGCCAGCCCGACGGGTTCGGGCAGGGCGGCGAGCGCCCGGCCGATCCGGGCGGCGGTGTCCTCGGGGTGCAGGTCGTGCAGGACGAGCAGGCCGGCCACCGCCGGGTCGTCCAGCAGCGCGGTGAGGGCGGGCGGCGGCAGCGCCGCGACGATCCGGGCCAGGCCCTCGTGGTAGAACTCCATGAGGTCGCGGGCCAGTTGCTCGCCGGCCTCGCGCGCGCCCCGGTCGGCGAGCGCGTCGAGCCGGTCGAGGGCCTCCTGGATCCGCAGCCCGGTCCGTTCCGCCGTCATGCGGTGAGTCCGCTCAGGCCGGTGGGCACGTGCATCTGCTGGACGGTCCGGCCGCCGCCGACGTACATGTGCACGCCGCAGGGCAGGCAGGGGTCGAAGCTGCGGACGGCCCGCATGATGTCGATGCCCTTGAAGTTCTCCGGGGGGTTCTCCTCGAAGATCGGCGTGTTCTGCACGGCGTCCTCGTAGGGCCCGGGGGTGCCGTGGCTGTCGCGCACGCTGGCGTTCCACGGGGTGGGCGGGTAGGGGTGGTAGTTGGCGATCTTGCCGTCCCGGATCACCAGGTGGTGCGACAGGACGCCGCGCACGGCCTCGGTGAAGCCGCAGCCGACGGCCTCGTCCGGCACCTCGAAGCGCTCCCAGGTCTGGCTGCGCCCGGCGCGCACCTCCTCCAGCGCCTTCTCGGTGAAGTGCAGGGCGCAGGCGGCAGCGTAGGCCTGGAAGTAGGTGCGGGCGCGGTTGCGCTCCAGGGCGTTGCTCCACTGCGGGATCGTCCACTCGAAGGTGGTCTCCGGCTTGGTCATCGAGCGCGGCAGGCTGATCCGCACGCTGTGCCCGGTGGCCTTGACGTAGCCGATGTCGACGAGCCCGGACAGGGCGGTGGACCACAGACGGGCGAGCGGGCCGCCGCCGGTGTCGAGGGCGAGGTGGTCGGTGCCGTCGAACCAGCGGGGGGACATCACCCAGCTGTACTTGCCGTCGAAGTCGCGCTTCTGCGGGGCGGGGATGGTGTGCTGGTTCCAGGGGTGGCGGGGGTCGACCGGGTTGCCGAGCGGGTCGTGGGTGACGAACAGTTCCTCGCCCTGCCAGTCCTGGTAGTAGGAGCTGCCGAGCAGGATGCGGATGCCCAGGTTGATCCGGGTGAGGTCGTTGGTGACCAGCTTGCCGTCGACCACGACGCCGGGGGTGACGAACATCCGCCGGCCCCAGTCGGTCATGTTGCGGTAGGTGAAGTCGCAGTGGTCGGGGTCGTTGAGGCTGCCCCAGCAGCCGAGCAGCACGCGCCGCCGGCCGACCTCCTCGTAGCCGGGCAGCGCCTGGTAGAAGAAGTCGAAGAGGTCGTCGTGGAGCGGCACGACCTTCTTCATGAACTCCACGTAGCGCATCAGCCGGGTCAGGTAGTCGGTGAACAGCTGGACGGTGGCCACCGTGCCGACGCCGCCCGGGTAGAGCGTGGAGGGGTGCACGTGGCGGCCCTCCATCAGGCAGAACATCTCCCGGGTGTAGCGGCTGACCTGGAGCGCCTCGCGGTAGAACTCGCCCTCGATGGGGTTGAGCGCGCGCATGATGTCGGCGATGGTCCGGTACCCGTGGTCGCCGGCGTGCGGGGCCTCGGTGCGTTCGGCGAGGTCCAGGACGCCGGGGTTGGTCTCGCGGACCATCTTCTCGCAGTAGTCGACCCCGACCAGGTTCTCCTGGAAGATGTTGTGGTCGAACATGTACTCGGCGGCCTCGCCGAGGTTGATGATCCACTCGCCGAGGTGCGGGGGTTTCACGCCGTAGGCCATGTTCTGCGCGTAGACCGAACAGGTGGCGTGGTTGTCGCCGCAGATGCCGCAGATCCGGCTGGTGATGAAGTGGGCGTCGCGGGGGTCCTTGCCCCGCATGAAGACGCTGTAGCCGCGGAAGACCGAGGAGGTGCTGTAGCACTCCGCGACCTTCTTCTGCTTGAAGTCGATCTTCGTGTGGATGCCCAGGCTGCCCACGATCCGGGTGATCGGGTCCCAGGACATCTCCACCAGACCGCTGCCGTCCCCGGCCGCCCTGGTCGTCGCTGTCATCGTGTCTGTCATGCCCTTCTGGAGGCGGGGAGGGGGGTGCGGCGGCGGGGCCGCCGCGCACGGGGCGCGGCGGCCCGTCCGGTCACCGCGGCGGGCGGTAGCCGGTGGTCAGGGTGGGCCCGGTGTGGCGCCACCTGGGTTCCTTGTCGAGCGTGGCCAGGGTGATCGCGCGCAGCCGGCGGATCACCGAGCCGTAGGTGCGGCTGACCCTGGTCGACACCGTCGAGCCGGGCGGCGGGTCCATGAACGGCATGAACTTGTCGGGGAAGCCGGGCATCGTGCAGGCGATGCAGATGCCGCCGACGTTCGGGCAGCCGCCGATGCCGTTGATCCAGCCGCGCTTGGTGACGTTGCACTTGACGACCGGGCCCCAGCAGCCGAGCCGCACCAGGCACTCGGGCGTGCCGTAGTCGGTGGCGAACTGCCCCTGCTCGTAGTAGCCGCCCCGGTCGCAGCCCTCGTGCACGGTGGCGCCGAACAGCCAGGCGGGCCGCAGCTTGTCGTCCAGCGGGATCATCGGCGCGGAGCCGGCCAGCTGGTAGAGCAGGTAGGTCAGGGTCTCGGCGAAGTTGTCGGGCTGGATGGGGCAGCCGGGCACGCAGACGATCGGCAGACCGGCCTTGGACTTCCAGTCCCATCCGAGGTAGTCGGGCACGCCCATGGCGCCGGTCGGGTTGCCCTCCATGGCGTGGATGCCGCCGTAGGTGGCGCAGGTGCCGATCGCGACGACCGCGGTGGCCTTGGGGGCGAGGCGGTCCAGCCACTCACTGGTGGTGATCGGCTGGCCGGTGGCCGGGTCGTCGCCGAAGCCGCACCAGTAGCCCTCCTCCTTGATCCGCTCGTTGGGGATGGACCCCTCGACGACCAGGACGAACGGGTCGATCTCGCCCCGGTCGGCCCTGAAGAACCACTCGACGAAGTTGTCGGCGCCCTGGACCGGGCCGCACTCGAAGTCGATCAGCGGCCAGTGCACGGCGACCTTCGGCAGGCCCGGCAGGGCTCCGGTGACGATCTCCTCGATGCTCGGCTGCATGGCGGCGGTCAGGGCGACCGAGTCGCCGTCGCAGCTCAGACCGGCGTTGATCCAGAGAATGTGCACCACGTCGGTGTCGGTGGCGCTCGTTGCTGCAGCACCCATGAGGATGCCTCCTCGGAACTGGGAGCCGGACGATATGGCTCAGAACTGTCATAACAGCCCCCGGCCGCTCCCGCCGGTCCACGCAGCCGGGCGCGGCGTCCGAACGGCCGCCATCCGGGTGGGCCGTCCGGGTCACACCGTGGCGGCGGGGGCGGGCAGCTTGCGGACGAAGGCGGCGCGCAGCGCGTGGTAGGGCGCGTGCGGGTCGAAGAACTGGCGGCGCATCACGGCCAGCTCGGCCGTCCGGTGGTCGGCGAGCGGCCTGGCGCGCTCGTCGGCCTCGCGGGCGGCCTTCTTGGCGGCGATCCGGCCGTGCACCGTCGGCGAGGCGGCGGTCAGCCGGGCCAGCCGGGCCGCCCGCTCGCCGAACTCCTGCGGGGTGCAGGGCAGCACCCGGTCGACCAGCCCGAGGTCCAGGGCGGTCGCGGCGCTCACCGGCCGCGCCTGTTCGGTGAGCCGGCGGGCCTGCTCCGCGCCGACCCTGCGCGGCAGGGTGTACGTCCAGTACTCCGAGCCGTGCAGGCCCATCAGCCGGTAGTGCGGATTGAGCACGGCGCCGCGGCGGCACCAGACCTCGTCGGCGGCCAGCGCGAGCATCACCCCGCCGGCCGCCGCGTTCCCGCCGAGGGCGGCGACCACCAGGCGGTCGGTGGTGGTGAGGACCGCCTCGACCAGGTCGTCGATGGCGTTGATGTTCGCCCAGGACTCGGCCGCCGGGTCGGCGGCCGCCTCGATCACGTTCAGGTGGATGCCGTTGGAGAAGAAGTCGCGGCCGCCGCCGAGCACCAGCACGGCGGTCGGCCGGGTCAGCGCGAAGCGGTAGGCGTCCAGCAGGCGGCGGCAGTGGCCGGTGCTCATCGCGCCGCCGGGGAAGGAGAAGCGCAGCAGGCCGACCGGTCCGTCCTCGGTGTAGCGGATGTCCGACCAGACCGGGTCGTCCCCGGCCGGCATCAGCGGGGCGGGCAGTTCGGGCAGCCGGGGCAGCGTGTCGCCGAGGGCGGTGACGGCGGGCAGCTTCACCGTGGCGGGGCCGCCCGGGCGGCGCCGGCGGCGCAGCTCCGGGATCCAGACCGCGCCGTCGGCGGTCGCCCGGCACAGCGCCCCCGCGCGGGTGGCCAGCGGCTCGCCGGGGCGCCCGCGCAGCGTCCGTTCGGGGTGGCCGCCGTGCAGGTACCACTGCCCGCCGAGCAGGTCGTCCAGCACGCCGGGCCGGGAGTCGGCGGCCCGCAGCGTGCGCACGACGGTGTCGGTGTCGTCCCGCGCCCAGTCGATCCGCCGCGCCTCCTGGCGCAGGTAGGGGCGGGTGTGGTCGGGCGCGTGCCAGTCGGGGCCGCTCTGCGGGCGCGGGGTGTGGGTGCCGGAGGCGAAGCGCCGCACGGCCCGCAGCACCGCCTCGACGGCGGCGTCGGAGACCTCGCCGCGGTAGAGGTCGCTCTTGGCGGCGGGGGGCAGCGGGCAGGGCTGCCAGGCCCAGACGGGGCCGGCGTCCATCACCGCGTCGGCCTGCAGGACCGTCACGCCCCAGTCGGCCGCGCCCTCGTGGATCGCCCAGTCGAGGGCGGAGGGGCCCCGGTCGCCCGGCGGGCCGGGGTGCACGACCAGGCAGGTGACGGTGGACCAGACGTCCTGCGGCAGCGCGGTGGTGAGCATCGGCGCGATCACCAGGTCCGGGGCGGCCCGGCGCACCGCCGCGCGCAGCGCGCCGTCGTCCCCGGTGGCCAGGTGGACCTCCACCGGGTGGCGCCGGTCCCGCAGTTCGGCGTGGATCCGCTGGGTGAGGCTGTTGTACGCGCTCGCGACGAGCAGGATCCGCATGTGCGCCTCCGGCGGTGTGGACACCCGTGAACGCGGCGATCATCTCCCCCGTCCGGGCCCCGGCCGGCCGCGCCGCTCCGCCGGGTCACCCGGGCGGCGGGGCCCGGGGTGCGGCGGGTGCGGCGGCGGGTCAGAGGTCGGTGCCGGTGGCGCCCTGCTCGCGGTCGTAGGCCTCGCGGGAGTGGGCGATGGTCTCGCGGTGGCGCTCCGCCCAGGCGGTGAGGCCCTTGAGGGAGGCGTAGAGCTCGGCGGCCATCTCGGTGCCGCGGTACTCGACCTTGGGCGGGACGGTCGGGTGGACGGTGCGCTCCAGCAGGCCGTCGCGTTCGAGGTTGCGCAGCGTGAGGGTGAGCATGCGGCGGCTGATGCCGGGGATGGCCCGTTCGAGTTCGGTGAAGCGGACCGGGCCGTGGCTGACGTTGAGCAGGATGCCGATCGCCCACTTGCCGCTGATCCGGTTGAGCGCCTCCAGGACGGTGCAGGCCTCGCGTTCGGCGGGCGGCGCCCCGGCCTCGTCGATCACATCGCTGTTCCCCAGGAACATGAAAGTGCCTCCTTACGGTGGACTTGATGGTCACACATGATGGGCGCTGTAACAAGAAGTGCCCTCAGGGAGCGCGGGCGCCACCGGGCGCCCCTCCCGGGCCATTCCCCGAAGGACTCCTCCGATGACCACGCACGCCCCGCCGTCCCTCCAGCCTTCCAGGTCACGCTGGTTGGCACTGGGGGTCCTCTGCACCGGCAACCTGATGATCATCCTCGACGGCTCCATCGTCACCGTCGCCCTGCCCACCATCCAGACCGACCTCGGCTTCACCCAGTCCGGCCTGGCCTGGGTGGTGAACGGCTATCTGATCGCGTTCGCCGGACTGCTGCTGCTCTCCGGCCGGCTCGGCGACCTGCTGGGCGGCAAGCGGGTGTTCAGCGCGGGCCTGGGCCTGTTCACGGCGGCCTCGCTGGCCTGTGGCCTGGCCTCCTCCTCGACGGCGCTGGTGGTGTTCCGCTTCGTCCAGGGCGTCGGCGGGGCGCTCGCCTCGGCCGTCGTCCTCGGCATGATCATCACCCTGTTCCCGGACGGCGGGGAGCGCGCCAAGGCGCTGGCCGCGTACGCCTTCGTGTCCGCCGCCGGCGCCTCGCTGGGCCTGATCCTCGGCGGTGTGCTCACCCAGAGCTTCAGCTGGCCGTGGGTGTTCTACGTCAACGTGCCGATCGGCCTGGTGGCGCTGGTGCTGACGCAGAGCGTGGTGCCCGGCGGAGCGGGGCTGGGACTGCGCGAGGGCGCCGACCTGGTGGGCTCGGTGCTCGCCACCGGCGGGCTGATGCTGCTGGTCTACACCATCATCAAGGCCGAGGAGTACACCTGGGGCGACGGCCGCACGCTCGGCCTGCTGGCCGGTTCGCTGGTGCTGCTGGCCGGCTTCGTGGTCCGCCAGGCCTACGCCGCCAAGCCGCTGCTGCCGCTGCACATCTTCCGCTCCCGGGCGGTCTCCGGCGCCAACGGCATCATGGTGCTGATGGTGGCCGGCCTGTTCGGCTACCAGTTCTGCACCGCGCTGTACTTCCAGAACGTGCTGGGCTACGACGCGCTGAAGACCGGCCTCGCCTTCCTGCCCGCGCCGGTCACCATCGCGATCGTCTCGCTGGGCTTCGCGGTGAAGCTCAATCAGAAGTTCGGCCCGCGCCGGGTGCTGGTCGCCGGCCTGCTGCTGGTGGCCGCCGCGCTCGCGCTGCTGGCCCGGGTGCCGAGCGACGGCAGCTTCCTGGTCGACATCGTGCCGCCGTTCGTGCTGCTCGGCCTCGGCTTCGGCGCGGCCATGCCGGCCCTGATCGGCCAGGCCATGTCGGTCGGCTCGCCCAACGACGCCGGCATCGCCTCCGGCCTGGTGAACACCACCCAGCAGGTCGGCGCCTCGATCGGCACCGCCGTGCTGGCCACGGTGGCCGCCTCCCGCTCGGCGACCCTGCTCGGCGACGGGAAGAGCCCGGTGGAGGCACTGACCGGCGGCTTCCACCTCTCCTACGGGCTCAGCGCGGTGTTCGTCGCGATCGGCGTGCTGGTCGCCGCCTTCGTCCTGCGCAGCCCCGCGTCCGCCCCCGCCGCCGCGGGCGGGGCCGAGGACGCCCCCGGACCGGACCTCACGTCCGCGGACTCCCCCGTGCCGCAGACCTGACGGTCCCGGTGCGGCCGTTCCGGCCCCCGGAACGGCCGCACCCCTCCAAACCACCCGTGCCCCGGTTCAGGGCCCTGATAGGGGGACGGACAGGGGGGTCGGATCCGCCGGGAGCCAGCAGACTCGTCGCACCGCCCGCGGCCGGCGCCGTTCGCCGCCCCCGCCGGACGGGCAGGCGCCCGACGCCGCCCACCGCTTCCCCGCTTCGCGCAGGATCGAGAAAGAACCCATGTACACCAGACGCCGCTTCCTCCGCCTCCCGGTCGCCGCCACCGCCGTCGGCCTCCTCTCCACGGCCGTCCTCGCGGGCTGCTCCGACTCCTCCGCCCCGCCCTCCGCCAAGAGCGGCGGCGGCACCCTGCGCTACGGCGCCGCCGTCGAACCCGACAGCTGGGACCCGCACGCCGCGTCCACCGCCGTCACCGGGCGACTGCTGCGGCCGGTGCTGGAGTCGCTGGTCGCGGTGGCGCCGGACGGGACGGTCAAGCCGTGGCTGGCCGAGTCGTGGACGGTGACGCCCGACGGGCTGACCTACACCTTCACGCTGCGCAGCGGAGTGACGTTCAGCGACGGCACGCCGTTCGACGCCGCGGCGGTGAAGGCCAACTTCGACCACGTCACCGCGGCGAAGACGGCGTCCAAGCGGGCGGCCGGCCTGCTCGGGCCGTACCGGGACACCGAGGTCGTCGACCCGCGCACGGTGGCCGTCCACCTGACGGCCCCGCACGCCTCCTTCCTCAACGCGGCGGGCAGCACCTTCCTCGGCTTCCACTCCCCCGCCGCGCTGCGCGACCACGCGGGCGACCTCTCCTCGGGCGGGCGGTTCGTCGTCGGCACCGGTCCGTTCACCTTCGAGTCGGTGACGCCCGGCCAGCAGGCGGTCTTCAAGCGCCGGCCCGACTACGCCTGGGCCCCGCCGACCGCCGCCCACCAGGGGCAGGCGAAGCTGGAGAGCATCGTCGTCCTGCTGCTGAAGGAGGACGCCTCCCGGGTCGGCGCGCTGACCTCCGGTCAGGTCGACGCGGCCGAGCTGATCCCGGCCAACCGGCTGGCCGGGCTGCGCGGCCAGAACGGCGTCCAGGTGGTCCGCAAGGCGGTGCCCGGCGTGCCCTACACCTACTACCTCAACACCGCCCGGGCGCCCTTCGACGACCTGCGCGCCCGGCAGGCCGTGCGCCACGCCGTCGACTTCGCCGGCATCGTCAAGGGGATCTTCCAGGGCGAGTACCAGCAGGCCTGGGGGCCGCTGGCACCCTCCACCCCCGGCGCCGACGAGCTGCTCGCCAAGCCCGCCTGGGAGTACAGCCGGGAGAAGGCCGAGCGGCTGCTCGACGAGCTCGGGTGGACCGGGCGCGACGCCGACGGCTACCGCACCAAGGACGGCAAGCGCTTCACCGTCGAGCAGCCGTACGTGCAGACCTTCGTCTCCGCCCAGAACCACACCTTCGACGTCGGCGTCCAGGACGCGCTGAAGCAGGTCGGCATCGAGCTGAAGCTGGTGCCGCTGGACTCCGCCGGCTCCATCGGGCGCACCGGCAAGGGCGACTACGACGTCTTCGCCTTCGCCTGGCAGGGCTCCGACCCCAGCCTGCTGGAGAGCCTCTACCACTCGACGAAGCAGTTCGGGGGCGGCGGCGCCAACGGCGCCCGGGTGCACGACGCGCAGATCGACACCTGGCTGGACCAGGCCGAGGCCACCGTCGACGCCGGGCAGCGGACCGAGCTGTACCGCAAGGTGCAGCGGCGGATCGTCGAGCAGGCGTACTCCTTCCCGGCGTACATCGCCACCATGGACGTCGCCCTGCACCCCAAGGTGAGCGGGCTGGCCCTGGACGTCGACGCCAACACCGACTTCTACGGCATCGGGGTGGCCTGAGGTGGCCGACCGTGTCCGGCAGGTGCCGCCCTGGGCCAGGTTCGCGGCCCGGCGGCTGGCCGCGGGGCTGGTGGTGGTGTGGGGGACGCTCACGGTGACCTTCTTCGCCCTCCACCTCGCCCCCGGCGACATCGTGGACGGACTCATCGGGCCGGGCGCCGCCGCCACCCCGGCGCTGCGCGACCAGGTCATCGCCGAGAACGGCCTCGACGACCCGCTGCTCGTCCAGTACGGCCGCCAGCTCGCCCGGCTGGCGGGCGGCGGCCTCGGCTGGTCGTACCAGCTGAACGAGCCGATCGAGCGGCTGCTGGGCAGCCAGCTCGGGCCGACCGTCGAGCTGGCGCTCGCCGCGCTGGTCACCGCGCTGGTGCTGGCGGTGCTCGCGGCCGTGCTGACGGCCGGCCGGGGGCGGGCGGTGCGCGGCGCGGCCGGCGTCGTCGAGCTGCTGATGGTCTCGATGCCCTCGTTCTGGCTGGGCATCATCCTGCTGACGGTGTTCTCCTACCAGCTGCACGCGCTGCCCTCGATCGGGGCGGACGGGCCGGCCGCGCTGGTGCTGCCGGCGCTGGCCCTGGCGCTGCCGCTGGCCGGGGTGCTCGCCCAGGTGATCCGCCAGGAGCTGGAGAGCGCCGACGGCCGCCCGTTCGTGCTCACCGCGCGCTCGCGCGGCCTCGGCGCCACCGCCGTGCTGCTGCGGCACACCCTGCGGCACGCGCTGCTGCCGCTGACCACGCTGGCCGGGTTCGTGCTGGGCAGCCTGTTCGGCGGCGCGGTGCTGGTGGAGAACATCTTCACCCGCCCGGGTCTGGGCCGGGTGCTGGCCAACGCCGTCGGCTCGCGCGACCTGCCGGTGGTCAGCGCGCTGGTGGTGATCTCCAGCGCGGCGTTCGTCCTCATCAACACCGCGGTGGACCTGCTCCACCCGCTGATCGACCCCCGGCTGCGCGAGGGAGGGCCCGCATGAGCAGCGTCACCGCCCTGCCGGGGCGCCCGGCCGCCGCCCGCCGGGGCGCGCTGCTGCGCTCGCCCGCGCGGCTGGCGCCGCTCGTGCTGCTGGCCGCCGTCGCCGTCGTGCTGGCCTTCCCCGGCCTGTTCGCCACCCACGCCCCCGAGGCGACCGACGTCGCCTCGGCGCTGCGCCCGCCGGGCGCGGACCACTGGCTGGGCACCGACCAGCTCGGGCGCGACGTGTGGTCGCGGCTGGTGCACGGCACCCGGCTGTCGCTGCTGATCGCCGTCGGCGCGACGCTGGTCGGGGTCGGCGGCGGCGCGCTGCTCGGCCTGCTCGCCGGGTGCGGCGGGCAGCGCGTCGACTTCCTGCTGATGCGGGTGGTGGACGTGCTGCTGGGCTTCCCCGAACTGCTGCTCGCGCTGCTCGTGGTGGCGCTGCTGGGCGGCGGCACGGTCAACGTCGCCCTCGCCATCGGCATCGCCGGGGTGCCCAACTACGCCCGGCTGGTGCGCGGGCAGGCCCGGCTGGTGCTGCGCGCGGAGTACGTGGAGGCCGCGCGGGTGCTCGGGGTGCCGGCCTGGCGCTCGGTGCTGCGGCACGTGCTGCCCAACGTCGGCGGGCCGCTGGTGGTGCTGGCCTCCATCGGGCTGGGCTCGGCCGTCATCTCGGGCTCCGGGCTGAGCGTGCTCGGCCTCGGTCCCGTCCCGCCGGAGGCCGACTGGGGGTCGATGGTCGCCGACGGCAAGGACTTCCTGCAGACCGCCTGGTGGATCTCGATCGCGCCGGGCCTGGCCGTCTCGGCGGTGGTGGTCTGCACCACCCTGATCGGCCGTTCGCTCCATCTGAAGGCGGTGCGATGACGACCACGGAGACGAAGCCGACGACGGCCGGCGCGGAGGCGCGGCAGGCGGGCGACCTGGTGCGGGTGGAGGGCCTGCGGGTCACCTTCCCCGGTGCGGCGCGGCCCGCCGTGGACGGGGTGTCGCTGGCCGTCGGCCCCGGCGAGTGCGTGGCGCTGGTCGGCGAGTCCGGTTCGGGCAAGTCCGTCACCTCGCGTTCGCTGATCGGGCTCGCCGGCGCCCGGGCCCGGGTGGCCGCGCGGACGCTGGAGGTGGCCGGGGCGGACGCCTCGGGCTACCGCGAGCGGCAGTGGCGGGCGGTGCGCGGCCGGCAGGTCGCGATGGTCTTCCAGGACGCGCTGACCGCGCTGGACCCGCTGCGCACGGTCGGCGCCGAGATCGCCGAGGCGGCCCGGCTGCACGGCGGCGCCGGCCGGGACGGCACGGCGGCCCGGGTGGTGGAGCTGCTGACCGAGGTGGGCGTGCCGGAGCCGGAGGCCCGGCGCACCCAGTACCCGCACCAGCTCTCCGGCGGGCTGCGGCAGCGCGCGCTGATCGCCTCCGCGCTGGCCGCCGGGGCGCCGCTGCTGGTCGCCGACGAGCCGACCACGGCGCTGGACGCGATCGTCCAGGCGCAGATCCTGCGGCTGCTCGGCCGGCTCAAGGACGAGGGCCGCGGGCTGCTGCTGGTCAGCCACGACCTGGCGGTGGTGGCGCAGCTGGCGGACCGGGTGCTGGTGCTGCGGCAGGGCGAGGCGGTGGAGAGCGGGGAGGCGCGGCGGGTGCTGTCCGCCCCGGAGCACCCGTACACCCGGATGCTGCTGGCCGCGGTGCCCTCGGGGCGGCCGGCGGCCCGGCGGCCCGGCTCCTCGGCCGCGTCCGGCCCCGACACCGGTTCCGACACCGGTTCCGACACCGACTCCGGTTCCGGGGAGCCGCCGGTGCTCGCCGGGCGGGGGCTGGTGAAGTCCTTCGCCCCGGGCGGGCCGAGGGCGCTGGACGAGGTGGCCTTCACCCTGCGGGCCGGCGAGGCGCTGGGCGTGGTCGGCGAGTCCGGCTCGGGCAAGACCACGCTGGCGCGGGTCGCGATGGGCCTCACCCGCCCGGACGCCGGGGAGGTGCTGCTGCACGGGCGGCCCTGGTCCGCGCTGCCGGAACGGCAGCGGCGCCCCGCCCGGCCCGCGGTCCAGTTCGTCCAGCAGGACCCGTACGCCTCGGCGGACCCCCGGTTCACCGTGGCGCGGATCGTCGGCGAGGCGCTGCCGGGACTGCGGCGCGCCGAGCGGGCCCGGCGCAGTGCCGAGCTGCTCGCGCAGGTCGGGCTGCCGGCCGAGCTGCTGGACCGCAGGCCGCACCAGCTCTCCGGCGGTCAGCGCCAACGGGTCGCCATCGCACGGGCGTTGGCCACCGGTCCCGAGGTTCTGGTGTGCGACGAGCCGGTGTCGGCGCTGGACGTCTCGGTGCAGGCGCAGGTGCTGGAGCTGCTGGACCGGCTGCGGCGCGAGACGGGCATCGCGCTGCTGTTCATCACCCACGACCTGGCCGTGGTGCGGCAGGTCGCGGAGCGGGTGCTGATCATGCGCGGCGGGTCGGTCGTCGAGGAGGGCGACACCGAACGGATCTTCACGGCCCCGGCCCACCCGTACACCCGGGCCCTGCTGGACGCCGTCCTGCGGCTGCCGCCCGGTACGGCCGGGGACGCCCGCGGCACCGGGCACGAGAGCGAGCGGGCCGGCGGGCACGACGGCGAGCACGAGCACATCACGAAGTGGGAGAAATGACCGACACGACGACAGAGGCCGCCCCCGGCGGGGCCGAGAAGTGGCTGCGGCGGGCCGAGGCGGTGGCCGGGGAGCTGGCGCCCGGGGCCGCCCGGCGCGACCGCGAGGGCGCGGCGCCGGTGCGGGAGATCCGGCTGCTGAAGGAGACCGGGCTGGTGACCCTGCTCGGGCCGGTCGAGCACGGTGGCGGCGGCCAGGACTGGTCCACCGCGCACCGGGTGGTGCGCGTCCTGGCTGCGGCCGACGCCTCGGTCGCCGAACTGCTCGCCCACCACTACGTCTGGGTGTCCATCGCCGAGTTCATCGGGACCGAGGAGAAGATCCAGCACATCGGCGAGGTCGCGGCCCGCGCCCGGTGGTTCTTCAGCGGCTCGGCGCGGCCTCGCTCGGCACCCCTGGTGATCCGGGACACCGGCGGGCACATGCACTTCCACGGCCGGCTGGAGCGCGTCCTGGGCCACCCGGTCTCCGACATCACCATCCTGGAGGGCCACCTGGAGGACGGCGCCACCCCGATCAGCGCGCTCGCCATGAGCGCCCACGAGGGGCTGTCCTTCGAGCCCGCCGAGGAGGAGTTCGGGCTGCGCGCGCTGGTGGCCGGCACGGTCGTCGCCGACTCCGCGGACATCCCGTGGACCGGAGCGCTCGGCCACGTCGACAAGACCTTCGTGCCCCGGGTCTACAACGGCTTCCTCGCCCCGGCCTTCCAGCTCGCCCGGGCCAATGTGCTGATCGGCGCCGCCCGCGGGGCGCTGGAGGCCGCCGCCCGTCAGGTCCGCGAGCAGGGGGCGCGGGACCAGGAGGCCGACCCGGCCGTGGCGGAGGCGGACCGGCGGTTCGGCGAACTCGCCTCCCGGCTCTGGGCGGTGGAGGCGTTCGCCGACGCGGTCGGCGCCGAGGCCGACGCCCTGCACGCCCGCCGCCGCACGGTGACCGAGGAGGAGCGCGGCCGGCACGCCGTACGGGTGGCGGCGCTGGCCGCGCAGGCCGGCGAGGCCGCCGAGGCGGTCACCGCCGGTGCCCCCGCCGCGGCGGGCGCCGGGGGCACCCGGGCGGCGGCCGGGCTGGACCGCCACTGGCGCGACGCCCGCGCCCGGCGGGCGCACGACGACGACCCGGCGCGCGCCCGGGCGGTGGGGCGCCACCTCCTGCACGGCGAGACCCCCCGGCCCACCTGGTACGCGTGACCCCCGCGAGAAGGAGCACCCCGGCATGACCAGCACGCCCCCGATCCCCCTGTCCGTCCTGGACATCTCGTCCATCGACACGGCCGGCCGCCCGGCCGACACCCTGGCCGGCACCCGCCGGCTGGTGGAGGCCGCCGACCGGCTCGGCTGCACCCGGTTCTGGGTGGCCGAGCACCACAACTCGCGCGGTATCGCCGGGTCCGTCCCGGCCGTCCTGCTGGCCGCCCTCGGGGAGCGCGCCGGCCGGATCCGGATCGGCGCGGGCGGGGTGATCCTGCCCAACCACCCGCCCTACGCCGTCGCGGAGGCCTTCCGGACGCTGGCCGCGCTCTTCCCCGACCGGGTCGACCTCGGCATCGGCCGCTCCGGCGCGGACCCGGTCCTCGCCCACGCCCTGCGCCGGGCGCCCGAGGAGGACTACCCCGCCGCTCTGGAGGAGCTGCTGCGCTTCCTCGGCGACGGCTTCCCGGCCGGGCACGCCTACCACCGGCTGGAGGCGCTGCCGCAGCCGCCGCGGCCGCCGCAGGCCTGGCTGCTCGGCGCCAGCGTGCGCAGCGCGGTGGAGGCGGGGCGGCGCGGGCTCCCGTACGCGTTCGCCCACCACTTCTTCAACTCGCGCGGCACCGAGGAGGCGCTGCGGGCGTACCGGGAGAACTTCCGCCCCTCGGCCCGGGCCGAGCGCCCGCACGCCATCGTCACCGCCTTCACGGTGTGCGGCGAGACCTCGGAGCAGGCGCGCCGGCTGGCCGCCCCGGCGCTCTTCCCGGTGCTGCGGCTCGACGGCGCCGCGCCGACCGCGCCGCTGCCCACCGTCGAGGAGGCGCAGGCCTATCCGTGGACGGACGCCGAGCGGGCCGCCGCCGACGCGCTGCTCGGCGCCCAGGCGGTCGGCGACGCGGGGGAGGTCCGCCGCGCCCTGGCGGACCTGCTGGAGCGCACCGGCGCGGACGAGCTGATGGTGACCAACAACGTCACCGACGCCGACGAGAAGATCCGCTCGCTGGAGCGGGTGCGGGAGATCGCCGACACGCTGCCGGTCCCGGCCGGGGTCAGCGCCCGGGCGTGAGGTGCCGCGCGCGGGCAGGGCCGAGGCTGTCGAGGATGCGCCGGTGGTGGGTGGCGAGCCAGACGCGTTCGGGCTCGCCCGGCGGGCAGCGGTCCAGGGCGTGGTCCAGGCAGCGGACGGCGAGGGCGTCGTCGCCCGCGGCGGCGGCGCGGGCGGACGCCGCCACCAGGGCCTCCCAGGCCCGGCGCTCCATCGTCTCCACCGGGGTGCCGTCGGCCTCGGCCAGGGCGATCGCCCGGTCGTGGTGGAAGGCCAGCAGGCCGGGCCGGGGCACCTCCAGCAGGCCCGCCCAGGCGGCCGCCCGCAGGTGGCGTTCGACCAGGACGCGGCCGGGCAGCTGGGCCAGCGCGACGTCCCGGCTGACGGCGTGCCGGAAGGCGTACTCGACGTCGCCGGGCACGCCGCTGCGGCGCACCCGGCGCAGCAGCTCCCGGGCCTCCAGCGCCTCCAGGACGCGGGCCACCTCCTCGGTGTCCCGCAGGCTGACGGCGGCCACCGCCCCGCGCCAGAGCGTGGTACCGACCACGGCGGCGTCGCGCAGCACCGAGCGGGCGGTCCGGTCGAGGCCGTCGAGCTGGGCGGCGGCGATGGCGAGCACGGCCTCGGGGTGCCCGGCGGCCGGGCCCGCGCCGGTGGCGGGGGTGCGGGCGTAGGCCTGGGCGAACAGCGGGTTGCCGTCGGCGAGCACCGCGCGGCGGTCGTCGGCGGGGGTGGGCCGGGCACGCCCGGCGGCGGCGCCGACGACGGTCGCGGTGGCCGCGGTGGACAGCGGCGCCACGTGCAGCAGCACCGAGCGGCGCTTGGAGCACCCCCAGGACGGCGTGCTGTGGAGGAGTTCGGAGCGGGCGCCGGCGACCATCAGCAGGGCCACCGGGCCGAGCCGGACGGTGAGTTCCTCCACGAAGGAGCGGACGAAGCCGGCGGCGCGGTGCAGGTCGTCCAGCACCACCACCAGCGGGCGTTCGGCGGCCGCCTCCTCGATGAACTGCCGCAGCACGTCCAGCACCTCCTCCCGGGGGACCGGCCGGCCCGCGGCGGCGGCCGGGGCGGGCAGGCCCAGGCAGGCGGCCAGCGCGGCGACGGCCCGGTCGGCGGCGGCGTGCGGGAACAGCGCGCGCACCACGGTGGTGAGCGCGGGCAGCACGACGGCGGGCGGGGCGCCCGGGCGGATGCCCGCGTAGGCGCGGACCACACCGGCGAGCGGCTCGTACGGGGTGTGGGCGTCGAAGGCGGGCGTGCCGGCGTGCAGCACCCGGGGGGCCGGGCGGTCCGGCGCGGCGGGCAGGGTGGCGGTGAACTCGCGGATCAGCCTGGTCTTGCCGATGCCGGGCTCGCCCAGCACGGTGACCAGGTGCGGAAGTTGGCGGCGGACGGCGTCCTGGTGGGCGCCGCGCAGCAGGTTCAGCTCATGGGTGCGCTCCAGGAACGGCGGCTCGGCGGGGCTGCCGGGCAGCGCCCGGCCGGCGGGGCGCCCGCCGGTCAGGCGGTGGACGCCGGGGGTGCCGTCGACGGGGGCGAATCCGAGGTCCGCGCCGCCGGCCCCGACGGTGGCGGCGCAGGCCCACAGCTCGCCCCGGGGGACCCGCAGCAGCAGGTCGTGGCAGGCGTCCAGGACCTCGCCGGTGACCTCCACCGGCTCGGGCGCTTCGGCGTCGTAGGTGACCACCACCTCGCCGCTGCCGACCACCAGATGGGTGACCGGGCGGGCGGCGCCGGCCTCGCTGCCGGGGGCGGGGACCGCCTCGGGGCCCGCGCCGGGTGCCGTCCCGGGAGCCGCGAAGTGCCGCCGCAGGGCGAGCGCGGCGCGCAGGGCCCGCTCGGCGTCGTCCTCGTGGGCCCTCGGGACGCCGAACACCACCAGCCACACCGAGCCGAAGGCGCGGCGCACCAGTCCGTCGAACGGCTCCGTCTCCCGGCGGATGTCGGCGGTCAGCTCCTTGATGGCGTGGTCGATCCGCTCGGGGGCGAGCGCGCCGCCCCCGGCCGGCCACTGGGCGCGGACCATGACCACGCTGGCGCGGCGCCGCTCGACCCGTTCCCAGACGGGGCGCCGGGCGTGCCCGGGGACGGCCCCGGCGGGGGCGGGCGCCTCGGCGACGGCGGGCGCGGCGGGGCGGGGGCGGTGCTGCGGCGCGGGCTGCGGGGGGACGCGCTCCGCGGCCGGCCGCACCGTCCGGAGCGCGGAGGGGTACGACGGCGACGGCGGGAGCGGCTGCGGGACCCGGGGCACGGCGGCCAGTTCCGGGACGGTGCCGCCGGTGAGCCGCAGGGCCGGCACCGGCTCGTGGCTGAGGATCGCGCGCTGGAGCCGCCGCAGGTCCCGGCCGGGCTCCAGGCCGAAGCGGTCGGCGAGCAGGTCCCGGGTGCGCCGGTAGCGCTCCAGCGCCTCGGGCTGGCGCCCGCAGGTGTAGAGGACCACCATGAGCTGGGCGACCAGCCGCTCGCGGGTCGGCTCGGCCTCCAGCAGGTGCTCCAGTTCGCCGATCAGCTCGCGGTCCCGCCCCATCGCCAACTCGGCCTGGATGCAGTCCTCGTGGACGGCCAGCCGGGTACCCTGGAGGGCGGCCAGCTCGGGCCAGTTGAGCCCGGCCTCGGTCACGTCGGCGAGCACCGGGCCGCGCCACAGGCCGAGCGCCCGGCGCAGCAGCTCCGAGGCCTCCGCCCAGGCGCCGGCCGCCAGCCGGGCCCGACCCAATGTGACAAGCTCATGAAATTCCGTGAGATCGAGCTGTGCCGGGTCGATTTTGAGCAGGTAACCGGGCACAGTGGTATTCAGCGCGACATTCCCGCCCGGCCCGGCCGGAACCGCCTGGAATGCCCGGCGCAGCCCGGCCACCGAGTTCTGCACCATTTTCCGGGCCGTGGACGGACGATCGTCGCCCCAGAGCGCCGCGATTATCTCGTTGATTCCCACCACGCTATTCGCGCGGAGCAGCAGAACACCCAGCAGCGCCCGCTGCTGAAGGCCGCGTATGGGCACCTCGGAGCCGTCGGAGAGCACTTCAAGCGGCCCCAGAACATTGAATCGCACCCTGCCCCCTCGACTCTCGGCGAATCCGGAAAACACCATTCCGAAGAATGTTCCCGATGGTACATCAGGGCGGCCCGGGTTCTCCATTGACCGCCCGTCAAATCCGCCCCGGCATACCGCCGGCAAGCCGGGCCGGCGGTCCGCCCGGGCATTTCACGGCCCCCGCCCGGCGGCCCTGACGGCAATGCCCCGCCCATGGGCGGCCAGTTCCCGGCCGATGGGCGGGGTGTCCCCATGATGGGACCGACCGGGAGCGGGCGGCCGTCGCCGCAGCCCCGGGGGGCCGTCGGGAGAACCGGCGGCCGGATCCACAAGAGATGAGGTCGGGGGTACCAGGTGCCTGCCCTGCTGGAACGTGACGCGCACATCGACAGACTCGACCACCTGCTCGCCGACTGTCTCGGCCGCGCGGGCCGGGTGGCCCTGCTCGACGGCCCCCTGGGCAGCGGCAAGAGCGCGCTGCTGCGGGCGTTCGCCGCCCGGGCCGCCGGGCGCGGGGTCCTGGTCGTCGGCGCCGACTGTTCCGCCCAGGAGCGGGACCTGCCGTTCGGCGTCGCCGACCGGATCGCCCGCTCCCCCGCCTGGCCGGCCGGCCACGCCGAGCGACTGGCGGCGGCGGCCGACCCGGCCGTGCTCGCCGAGGCGGCCGCCGGCGACGCCGGCGACGACCCGGCGGGCCCGCCGGCGGTGGAACTGCTGCGCGCCTGCCGCGACCTGACCGCGGCACTGCTCGCGGTGGCCGCCGAGACCCCGGTGCTGCTCTGCGTCGAGGACATCGGCCACGCCGACGAGGCGTCCCTGCACTTCCTGCGCCACCTCGTGCGGCACCTGCCGCAGAGCCGGGTGCTGCTGGTGCTCACCGACGGCGGCACCGCCTGGCCGGCGCGCCGCCGGGTGCACGCCGAACTGCTGCGCCACCCGCACGCGCACCGCCTGACGCTGGCCCCGCTGTCCCGGGCCGGGGCGCTGCGGCTGGTCGCCGAGGGCCTCGGCGAGGAACCGGCCCGCCGCCGCGGCCCCGGGCTGGTGGACGTGGCCGGCGGCAACCCGCTGCTGCTGCACGCCCTCGTCGAGGAGCACCTGGACCGGGCCGACGAGCCCGAACCGCGCTACGGCCCCGCCCTGCTGAACTGCCTGCACCGGGCCGGGCCCGGCGTGCTGCGGGTCGTCCAGGCGCAGGCCGTGCTGGGCGACGACGCCCCGGCCGAGGACGTGGCCCGGCTGCTGGGCGAGCGGGAGAGCGCCGACGCGGTGGGCCGGATCCGCTCCGCGCTCAGCGCCGCCGGACTGCTGGACGGCGAGGGGCGGCTGCGCACCGCGGCGGCGCGCACCGCCGTCCTGGAGGACCTCGCCCCGCACGAGCGGACCGACCTGCGGCTGCGGGCCGCCCAGCTGGCCCACGAGGCGGGCGGCCCCGCCGCCGAGGTGGCCCGGCACCTGGTCGAGGCCGGCCGGGCGCCGGCCCCGTGGGCGGTGGCCGCGCTGAGCGAGGCGGCCGAGCACGCGCTGCTGGACCACCGCCACCGCACGGCCGTCGCCTGCCTGCGGCTGGCCCACAAGGAGGCCGCCGAGGAGACCGACCGGGCGGTGCTCCGGCACCGGCTGGCGCAGGCCGAGTGGCAGCTCAACCCCTCGGAGGCGGCCCGTCACCTGGTGCCGCTCACGGCGGCCGTGCGGGCCGGGCACCTCGGGCTCGCCGAGGCGCTCGTCCTGGTCCGGCAGCTGCTCTGGCACGGGCGCGGCGAGGAGGCGCTGGCCGTCCTGGACCTGCTGCGGGCGCGGAGCGGACCGGCGGGCCCCGCCGCACCGGCCGCCCCCGCCGAGACGGGCGCGCTGCGCGACGCCGAGACCTGGCTCGCCTACACCCACCCGGGCCTGGCCCGGGGCCGGCGCCTCCCGGCGCTGCCCGCCGACCTGCGGCACGCGGTGGCCCCGGACGTCGACCCGCAGCTGCGGGCGGCCGGCGCGCTGGCCGGGGCACTGGCCCGCGGCCGGGCCGGCGAGGCCGTCGAGCGTGCCCGGCAGGTGCTGCACGACGCCCACCTGCACGGCCGCACGATCTGGGCCGAGGAGGCCGCGCTGCTGGCCCTGCGGGTGCTGCTGCAGGCCGGGCGCGCCGACACCGCGGCGCTCTGGAGCCAGCGGCTGCTGACCGCCGCCACGCGCCGCGAGGCCCCGACCGCGACGGCCCGGTACGCCGCCGCGCACGCCGAGTCGGCGCTGCGCCTCGGCGAACTGGCCGAGGCGGCGGAGAGCAGCCGGGCCGCGCTGACCCACCTCAGCCCCGCCGCCTGGGGCATCGCGGTGGGCCTGCCGCTGGGCACGCTGGTGACGGCGGAGAGCCGGATGGGCGAGCACCGGTCGGCGGCCAAGCACCTCAGCCACGCCGTCGGCGAGACGATGTTCCAGAGCCTCTACGGGCTGCACTACCTGTTCGCCCGCGGCGACCACTACCTGGCGACCCGCCACGGCCACGCCGCGCTCGCCGACTTCCTGTCCTGCGGCGAGCTGCTGCGCACCTGGGGCCTGGACGGCGCCGGGGTGGTGCCGTGGCGCACCCACGCGGCCGACGCCTGGCTGCGGCTGGACAACCGCGACCGCGCCTGGCGGCTGATCCACGAACAGCTCAGCCGGGCCGACGCCGACCTGCCGCACACCCGCGGCCCGGCGCTGCGGCTGCTCGCCGCGGCCGGCCCGCCCGGGCGGCGCGGGCCGCTGCTCACCGAGGCCGTCGACCTCACCGAGGCGGCCGGGGACCGGTACGAGCAGGTGCGGGTGCTCACCGACCTGAGCCGGGTGCACCAGGCGGCCGGCAACAAGCGCCGGGCGCGGCTCCTGCTGCGCCAGGCCCTGCACGTGGCGACCATGTGTGCCATGCACCCGCTCGCCCAGGAGCTGCTCTCGGTCTCGGCGGACCTCGGCGAGAGCGGCCCGGCCACCGACGGCGCCCCCGACCCGGGCGGGGTCGGGGCGCTCACCGAGTCCGAGCGGCGGGTCGCCTCGCTGGCCGTGCTCGGCTACACCAACCGCGAGATCGCCGGCCGCCTCTACGTCACGGCGAGCACCGTGGAGCAGCACCTGACCCGGGTCTACCGCAAGCTCGGGGTCCGCCGACGCAAGGACCTGCCCGCCGATCTGTGGGCCAACCTGAGGAAGACGGGATGACACCGATGACCACCACACCCCTCGTACAGGACGACACCGGGCCCGCGCTCGCCCGCGCCCTGGCGGGCCGGGCCGCCGGCCAGCAGCCGCAGTGGCCGGACCGGGAGCGGGTGCGCGAGGTGCGCGCCGCGCTCGGCGCCCTGCCGCCGCTGGTGCGGCCCGCCGCCGTGGACCGGCTGCGCGAGCGGCTGGCCGAGGCCGCGCTCGGCCGGGCCCTGGTCGTCCAGGGCGGGGACTGCGCCGAGACCTTCGCCGGGAACACCGCCGAGCACGTGCGCTCCAACCTGCACGCCCTGCTGCACTGCGCCACCCTGTTCGAGGTCGCCTCGGGGCTGCCGGTGGTGCCGGTCGGCCGGGTCGCCGGGCAGTACGCCAAGCCGCGCTCCAGCCCGGTCGGCCCGGACGGCCTGCCCGCCTACCGGGGCGACATCGTCAACGGCCAGGCCGCGACGGCCGGGGCGCGCACGCCCGACCCGGAGCGGATGCTCACCGCCTACGCCGGGGCCGGCGAGGCGCTCGGCGTCCTGGAGTCGGTGGCCGCCGCGACCCGCACCGAGCTGTTCGCGGGCCACGAGGCCCTGCTGCTCGACTACGAGGTGCCGCTGGTGCGCGACGGCTACGGCCTGTCCGGCCACTTCCTGTGGATCGGCGAGCGCACCCGGGAACTCGACGGCGCGCACGTGGCGCTGGCCCGGCGGATCGCCAACCCGCTGGGCCTCAAGCTGGGCCCGGGCACCACCCCGGAGCAGGCGGTCGCCTACGCGGAGGCACTGGACCCGGACCGCGTCCCCGGCCGGCTGACGCTGATCAGCCGGATGGGCGCGGACCGGGTGGCCGACGTCCTGCCGCCGCTGGTGGAGGCGGTGACGGCGGCCGGGCACCCGGTGGTCTGGCTCTGCGACCCGATGCACGGCAACACCGAGGTCGCGGCGTCCGGGCTGAAGACCCGCCGCTTCGAGCGGATCGCCGCCGAGGTGACCGGCTACTTCGCGGTGCACCGGGCGCTCGGCACCCACCCGGGCGGCCTGCACCTGGAGCTGACCGGCGACGACGTGACCGAGTGCCTCGGCGGGCGCGAGGAGCTGCGCGAGGAGCAGTTGCCGGAGCGCTACCTGACCGGGTGCGACCCGCGTCTGAACGGCCGGCAGACGGTCGACCTGGCGCGGATCGTGGCGGAGATCCTGCTGGAGCGCCCGGCCCGGCGGGCTCCGGTGGCGGTCTGACGGCCGCTCCCGAGGGCCGGCGGCCCGCTCCCCGACGCGGACGGGGGGCGGGCCGCCCGCGTGTCCGGGCGCGTCCTCGGCGGCGGGACGAACGGTGGCGGGACGACGAACGGTGGCGGGACGACGAACGGTGGCGGGACGAACGGTGGTGGGACGACGGCGCCCGCCTGGGAACCGCCCGGGTGGGCGGTTCCCCGGCGGGCGGGGTGGTTCGGACGGCGCCTCAGGCCGCCAGGTCGGCGCGCAGGGCGGCGAACAGCGCGGCCAGCGCCGTCCGGTCGCCGGCCGCGCCGTAGACGTAGAAGTCGGGCCGCACCAGCACCGCGACCGCTCCGGCCGCCGCCAGGTAGGGCAGGTACACACCGTCGGTGTCGGCCACCGCGCCCGGCGGCGGCTCCTCGTTCCCGGCCTCGACCACCTGCACGGCGTGGCCGCCCAGTTCCGCCAGCCACGCGCGGTCCCCGTCGGTCAGCAGCGTCCGCGGCGGTTCGGTGGCGAGCAGCACGAACCCGCGCCCCACCACGTCGTCGAAGCGGTCGGCGGGGCGCCCGGCCGCGGTGACCCGCCCCTGGACGACCAGGTCGCCGGCCGGGGCGCCGCCGTGCCGCAGGCCGGTGGTGAGCGGCTGGACCGGGGTCCGCGGGCGGGCGGCGCCGACCTGCGCGCCGCGCCGGGCGCGTTCCTGGGCGGCCAGCATCACCGCGTCGCGGTCGCGCGCCGCCGCCGGGTCGGTCTGGCAGATCACCTTGCCGAGGTCCATCGACATCGCCAGCGCGTGCCGCACGTGCTCGCGCCGCTCGGCGGTGTAGCTGTCGAGCAGCCCCTCGCCCGCGCGGCCGGTGAGCACCAGGTCGAGCTTCCAGGCGAGGTTGGCGGCGTCCCGGAAGCCCGAGCACATGCCCTGCCCGGCGAACGGCGGCATCAGGTGCGCGGCGTCCCCGGCGACCAGCACCCGGCCGCGCCGCCAGCGGTCGGCGTAGCGGGCCTGGAAGGTGTAGACGGCGTGCCGCAGCAGGGTCGCGTTGCCGGGGCCGATGTCGAACAGCGAGAGCAGCTTCCAGACGTTGGCCTCGCTCCCGAACTCCTCGGGCGGCTCGTGGTCCAGCCGCATGAACTCCCAGCGCCGGTGGCCCGGCCCGGCGGAGACGGCGGTGCGCGGCCGGGCCGGGTCGCAGACCTGGAGGTTGTTCGGCTCGAACGCCCGGCCGTCGTGCGGGACGACGTCGCAGGTGAGCCAGTCGTTGAAGAAGGCGAAGTCGGTCGCGGTGAAACCGGCCTCCTCGCGCACCACGCTGTTCGCCCCGTCGCAGCCGATCACCCAGCGGGCGGTGAGTGTGGTGCCCTCCCCGGGGCCCTCGACGGTGAGGGCGACCGTGTCGCCGCGGTCGTCGAGCGCCGTCACCCGGTGGCCGCGCAGCACCCGCAGGTTCGGGAGCCGCTCGCCGTGGGCGGCCAGCGCGGCCTCCAGGCCCGGCTGGTAGACGGAGCTGGAGTCCGGCCAGCCGGAGCGGCCGGCCTCCTCGACGTCCACCCGGAAGAGCGTCCGCCCGTCGGCGGTGTGCCAGACGTAGTCCCGGGAGGACTCGACGTGCTCCGCCAGCGCCGCGCCCACGCCGGTGGCGGCGAGGATGCGGGCGGACTCTCCGTCGAAGGAGACCGCGCGCGGCATCGGGTAGGGCCGGGGGAAGCGTTCCAGCACGGTGACCCGGTGGCCGCGGGCGGCCAGCAGCAGGGCGGCGGTCTGGCCGACCGGCCCGTAGCCGACGATCGCGACGTCGGTGTCGGTCCCGGCCGGGGATGCGGCGGTCGAGGATGCGCCGGTCGAGAGTGCGGCGGTCATGCGGCGGCCGTGCCCTTCCGCAGGATGTCGGCGAGCACCCGGGCGTGCTCCTCCGGGTCGGCGAGCCCGCTCATCCGCTCGGTGCCGTCCTCGACGACCACCAGCCGGGTGCCGATCAGGATCCGCTGGCCGCCCTCGAAGGCCCGGCCGCGCACCACGATCCCGGAGCCGGCCAGCGCCCGGGCGAAGCGGTCCAGCTCCGGCGAGGGCACCAGCCAGTCCGCGAAGGCGCGGGGCCGCGGGTGGAAGCGATAGACGGCGCGCCAGTCCCCGACCCGGCCGCGGCGCTGGACCACGTGGTGGCCGCCGTCGCCGCGCACGATCCGGAAGTCGGTGCCGAACTGCGGCTGCACCTCGTCGGGCACCACCCGCAGCGGTTCCAGGTAGGACGGGCCGACGAAGCCGACGTCGACCAGCCAGGTCTCGCCGTCCAGCCGCACGAAGCCGAGCACGTGCTCCAGGTCCGGGCCGAAGCTGTCGTCGACCTGGCGGATGCCGGCCGAGAACAGCCCCGTCTCGTAGCCCAGTTCACGGAGCAGGGCGAGGAAGAGACCGTTCAGCTCGTAGCAGACGCCGCCCCGGCCGCCGAGCACGACGGCGTCGAACACGGCGTCGAGGTCGATGTCCACGCCGGCCCACAGGGCCTCTCCCCGGCCGGTGTTGAGGGAGGAGTCGTAGGGGACGGCGATCAGGTGGCGCCGGTGCAGCTCGCGCAGCGTCGCGGCGGTGGGGTCGAGCGGGCCGTCGTAGTCGAGGGCCTTGAGGTAGGCGGCGGTGTCGAACACGACGGTCACTTCCCTTCGGCGGACTGCTCGTCGAGCAGCTCGCGCAGGTGGCGGGCGAGGCGGTCCGGGGTCGGCTGGTCGAAGGCGAGCAGGGCGGGCAGGTCGAGGCCGGTGACGTTCTGGAGGCGGTTGCGCAGCTCGACGGCGGTCAGCGAGACGAAGCCGATGTCGAAGAAGACGGCGTCCGCCCCGACGGCGTCCGGGCCCTCGTGCCCGAGGACGGCCGCGACCTCCGCCCGGATCACCTCGACCAGCACGGCGTCGCGCTCCTGCGGGCCGAGGTCCGCCAGCCGGCGGGCGAGCGCGGCGCCGGGGGTGTCCTCGGTGGTGGTGTCGTCGATGGCGGTGTCCACGGGGGGTTCTCCTGTGCGGGTCGTCACGGGCACCGACTCCAGCCAGTAGTGCCGGTGCTGGAAGGGGTAGGTGGGGAGGTCGGCGGGGCGCAGGGCGGCGGCGCCGGCGTAGGTCGCCGACCAGTCCACGGGGACGCCGTGGACGTGGAGTTCGGCGGCGGAGAGCAGCACGCGGTCCCAGCCGCCGTCGTCGCGGCGCAGGGTGCCGGTGACGGCCGCCTCGCGCACGGCGGCCGCCTCCAGGGCCTCGACGATGCCGTGGGCGAGCACGGGGTGGGCGCTGACCTCGACGAACGCCCGGTACTCGGCGGCGGCCAACGCCTGGACGGCGTCACCGAATTGAACGGTCCGGCGCAGGTTGCGGTACCAGTAGCCGGCGTCCAGCTCGGGGCCCTCCAGCCAGCGGCCCTCGACCGTGGACAGGAACGGGACGGCGGCGGGCTGCGGCTTCACCGCGCCCAGCAGCCCGGCGAGTTCGTCCTCGATCGACTCGACGTGCGAGGTGTGGGAGGCGTA
>NZ_JBEPAM010000017.1:0-131252 GCF_040298605.1 Kitasatospora sp. NPDC001527
CGCGGCCGGTCGACGGCCGCGCGCTCCCCGTTGTCGATCCCGCCCGGCAGGCCGGGCCGGGAGCGGCTCAGGAACGGACGACGGTGCCCGCCCAGGAGCGGTTGCCGAGCAGGGTCTTCACGTCCGAGGCGAGCCCGTTGTCGGGATTCACCAGGAAGCCGAGCTCGTACAGGGTGTCCTTGTCCCAGCCGGTGGTCAGCAGACGGACCGGGACGTCGCCCGGGTGGGCCTGGAGGGCCTGCCTGAGCTCGGCCACCACCTCGGGGGTGATCCGGGCGGTCGGCACGGTGATCTGGACCGGGGGCTTGGTGCCCAGCTCGGCGGAGGAGACGTCGAGCGTGGTGATCTCCTGGCCGAAGATGCTCAGCGACCCGTCGCGCTCGTTGAGCCGGCCGCGGACCGAGATGACGTTGTCCTCCACCATCTGCTCGGCCATCAGGTTGTAGGTGGCCGGGAAGAAGAGCACCTCGACCGAGCCGTCGCGGTCGGCGAGGGTGATGATCGCCCAGGCGTTGCCGGCCTTGTTGATCCGGCGGTCCACGGCGGTGATCAGGCCGGAGAGGCGGACCTCGCCCTCGGTCCGGCCGGAGCCGAGGAGGTCGGCGATCGAGGTGTCCCGGTTCTGGGAGAGGATGTGCTCGGCGCCGTCGAGCGGGTGGCTGGAGACGTACAGGCCGAGCATCTCCCGCTCCAGGGAGAGCAACTGGCGGCGCGGCCACTCGCGGTCGGTGAGCTCGAAGTCCAGGCCGATGGCGGGGCCGCCGTCCCCGGTCTCCAGGGCGCCGAAGAGGTCGTCCTGGCCGATCGCCTGCTGCTTCTTCAGCCCGGTGACGGCGTCGATCGCGCTCTCGTGCACGGTGCTGAGCGAGAGCCGGCTGTGCCCGAGCGAGTCGAAGGCGCCGGCCTTGACCAGGGAGTCGACGGTGCGCTTGTTGCACACCACCAGCTCCACCTTGTCCAGGAAGTCGGGGAAGGAGGTGTACTTGCCCTTCTCCTCCCGGGTGCGCACCAGCGACTCGATGACCGGGACGCCGACGTTGCGCACGGCCTTGAGGCCGAAGCGGACGTCGCTGCCGACGGCGGTGAAGTCGACCACCGACTCGTTGACGTCGGGGGAGAGGATCCGGATGCCCATCTGCCGGCACTCCGCCAGGTAGACCGCCATCTTGTCCTTGTCGTCCGCGACCGAGGTGAGCAGGGCGGCCATGTACTCGGCGGGGTAGTTGGCCTTGAGGTAGGCGGTCTGGTACGAGACCAGGCCGTAGGCGGCGGAGTGCGATTTGTTGAACGCGTAGCCGGCGAACGGGACCAGGACGTCCCACACCGCCTGGATGGCCTCGTCGGAGTAGCCGCGCTCCTTGCAGCCGGCGTGGAAGGGGACGAACTCCTTCTCCAGGACCTCCTTCTTCTTCTTGCCCATCGCCCGGCGCAGCAGGTCGGCCTGGCCGAGCGAGTAGCCGGCCAGCACCTGGGCGGCACGCTGGACCTGCTCCTGGTAGACGATCAGGCCGTAGGTGGGGCCGAGGACGTCCTTGAGCGGTTCCTCCAGCTCGGGGTGGATCGGGACGATCTCCTGCTGGGCGTTCTTGCGCAGCGCGTAGTTGGTGTGCGAGTTCATGCCCATCGGGCCGGGCCGGTACAGCGCGGAGACGGCGGAGATGTCGGCGAACTCGGTCGGCTTCATCAGCTTGAGCAGGGCGCGCATGGGCCCGCCGTCGAGCTGGAAGACGCCCAGGGTGTCGCCGCGGGCGAGCAACTGGTAGGTGGTGGGGTCGTCGATCGGGATCTTCTCGATGTCGACGTCGACGCCCCGGTTGGCCTTCACGATCTTGATGCAGTGGTCGATGATGCCCAGGTTCCGCAGACCCAGGAAGTCCATCTTGATCAGGCCCATGGCTTCGCACGACGGGTAGTCGAAGCCGGTGATGATGGTGCCGTCCTTGTCCCGCATGTGCAGCGGGATCAGCTCCAGCAGCGGGGTGGAGGAGAGGATGACGGCGGCGGCGTGCACACCGGTGCCGCGGATCAGGCCCTCGATGCCCCGGCCGGTGTCGATGATCTTCTTGACGTCGGGCTCGTTGTCGTACAGCGCCCGGATCTCGGTGCCCTCGTTGTACCGGGGGTGCTTGTCGTTGAAGAGGTCGGCGAGCGGGACGCCCTTGCCCATCACGTCCGGCGGCATGGCCTTGGTGATCCGGTCGCCCATCGCGAAGGGGTAGCCGAGGATGCGGTTGGCGTCCTTGACGGCGGCCTTGGCCTTGATGGTGCCGAAGGTGTTGACCTGGGCGGTGTAGGCGGAGCCGTACTTCTCGGTGACGTAGCGCACCATCTGGTCGCGCTGGCGGTCGTCGAAGTCGATGTCGACGTCCGGGGGGTTGATGCGCTCGGGGTTGAGGAACCGCTCGAACAGCAGGTCGTGCTCCAGCGGGTCGAGCTGGGTGATGCCGGTCAGGTAGGCGACCATCGAGCCGGCCGCCGAGCCACGGCCGGGGCCGACCGGGATGCCGTTGTCCCGCCCGTACTGGCAGATGTCGGCGACCACGAGGAAGTAGGCGTCGAACCCCATCGGGGTGATCACGCCCATCTCCAGCTCGACCCGGTCCAGGACCTCCTGGCTCGGGTTGTCGCCGTAGCGGTGCTGGAGGCCGGCGGCGATCTTCTGGCGCAGGTAGGAGGCCTGGGTCTCGCCCTCGGGCACGTCGAACTGCGGCATCCGGTCGACGTAGGTGAAGACCTCCTCGTACGACTCGACCCGCTCGGCGATCGCCAGCGTGTTGTCGCAGGCCTCCGGCAGCTCGCGGAAGAGCTCGCGCATCTCCTCGGCGGTCTTGACGTAGTAGCCGGAGCCGTTGAACTTGAAGCGGTTCGGGTCGTCCTTGTTCTTGCCCACGCCGACGCAGAGCAGGCTGTCGTGGGCGTCCGCCTGGTCGGCGGTGACGTAGTGCGAGTCGTTGGTGGCGAGCAGCGGGATGTCCAGCTGCTTGGCCAGGCGCAGCAGGTCCGCGCGGACGTCCTGCTCGATGGACAGGCCGTGGTCCATCAGCTCCAGGAAGTAGTTCTCCTTGCCGAAGATGTCCTGGTAGGCGGCGGCCGCCTTGACCGCCTCGTCGTACTGGCCGAGCCGCAGCCGGGTCTGCACCTCGCCGGAGGGGCAGCCGGTGGTGGCGATGATGCCGGTCGCGTTGGCGGCGATCAGCTCGCGGTCCATCCGGGGCTTCATGTAGTAGCCCTCCATCGACGCGAGCGAGGAGAGCTTGAAGAGGTTGCGCAGACCGGTGGCGTTCTGCGCCCACATGGTCATGTGGGTGTAGCGGCCGCCGCCGGAGACGTCCTTGCCGCCCTCGCCGTCGGCGCCGCTCGGGCGCTGGCCGCCGGGGGACCAGAACACCTGCTTCTTCAGGAAGCGCGAGGCCGGGGCGACGTAGGCCTCGATGCCGATGATCGGCTTGACACCGGTCTTGGCGGCGGCGTGGAAGAACTCGTAGGCGCCGAACATGTTGCCGTGGTCGCTCATCGCGATGGCGGGCATGCCCTGTCTCTCCGCCTCCGCGAAGAGCTTGCCGTTCTTCGCGGCCCCGTCCAGCATCGAGTACTCGGTGTGGACGTGCAGGTGCGCGAAGCTGTCGGACACGGCGCTGGGCTCCTCGGGTGGTGCTCGGACGGGAAGCCGCCCAGGCTAGTCGGTCGGCGCGCACGACACGCCGCGCCGGGGGCTCCTGCCCACGACCTTGACGTGCCCCTCGCGACTCCTTGACGCGCCCGCGGCCCGGCCGCACCCCTCGGGGCGCGGCCGGGCCGGACGGGGCTCAGGCTCCGGTGGAGGCCAGCCGGGCGTGGCGCCGGGCGCTCGCCTCGGCCGGGTCCGGCACCGGCACGGCGGCCAGCAGGCCCTTGGTGTAGGCGTGCCGCGGGGAGTCGTACACCGTGTCGGCGTCGCCCTGTTCCACGATCCGCCCGGCCCGCATCACCGCGACCCGGTCGCTGACCTGCCGGACCACGGCGAGGTCGTGGGCGATGAAGACCAGTGCGAGACCGAGATCACGCTGCAGCTCGCCCAGCAGCTCGACCACCTGGGCCTGCGTGGTGACGTCCAGCGCGGAGACCGGCTCGTCGCAGACGATCAGCCGCGGCTCGGGCGCGAGCGCCCGGGCGATGCCGACCCGCTGCCGCTGCCCGCCGGAGAACTCGTGCGGATAGCGGTGGTACCAGTCGGGGTCGAGCCCGACGCGTTCCAGCAGCTCGCCGACCCGGGCGCGGATGCGGCGCTCGTCGCCCTCGCCGGCGATCCGCAGCGGGTCGGCGACGGACTCCCCGATGGTGCGGCGCGGGTTGAGCGAGGAGACCGGGTCCTGGAAGACCATCTGCAGCTCCCGGCGCAGCGGGCGCAGCTCCTTCTCCCCGAGGGCCCCGATGTCCCGGCCGCGGTAGTGCAGCCGGCCGCCGGTCGGCTCCAGCAGCCGGACGAGCATCCGTCCGAGGGTGGTCTTCCCGGAGCCGGACTCGCCGACGACGCCCAGCGTCTCGCCGGCCCGCACGGTGAGCGAGACGCCGTCCACGGCGGTCACGGCGGCGGTGCGCCGGGCGAGGCCGCGGGTGGCGAACTCGCGGCGCAGGTCGACGGCCTCCAGCAGGACCTCGCCCCCGGCCGGCCCGGCCGGCTCGCCGGGCGCGCGCACGCGCGGGTCCCGCGGAGCGTCCAGCCGGGGCACCGCCGACAGCAGTGCGCGGGTGTACGGCTGGCGCGGTGTGCCGAGCACCTCGGTCACCGGGCCGTGCTCCACCGCCCGGCCGTCCTTCATCACCAGCACCCGGTCGACGCTCCCGGCGACCACGCCCAGGTCGTGGGTGACCAGGACCAGCCCGGCCCCGGTCTCGGCGCGCAGCTCGTGCAGCAGGTCGAGGATCTGGGCCTGGACGGTGACGTCCAGCGCGGTCGTCGGCTCGTCGGCGACCAGCAGCCGCGGCTCGCAGGCCAGCGCCATCGCGATCAGCACCCGCTGGCGCATGCCGCCGCTGAACTCGTGCGGACGCGACCGCGCGCGGCGCGCCGCGTCGGCGATGCCGACCCGGTCGAGCACCTCGACGGCCCGGGCCCGGGCGGCCCGGCGGGAGACCGGCCGGTGCACCCGCACCACCTCGGCGATCTGGTCCCCCACCGCGTAGTAGGGGTCCAGCGCGGAGAGCGGGTCCTGGAACACCATGGCGGCCAACCCGCCGCGCAGGCGCCGCAGGTCCTCGCCCTCGGCGGTGACGGCGTCCACGCCGGCGACCCGTACCGAGCCGCCGATCCGGGCGCCGGTGCCGCGGTGCAGGCCGAGCAGCCCGTAGGCGACGGTGCTCTTGCCGGAGCCGGACTCGCCGACGATGCCGAGCGCCTGCCCGGCCTCCAGGGTGAAGCCGACGCCGTCGACGGCGCGGAGGTGGCCGTCGCCGACGGGGAAGTCGACGACCAGGTCCCGGACGTCGACCAGGGGTCCGGCGCCGACCGGGCCCGCGGCCTTCTCCAGGGGCGTGGCGCTCATGTCAGGACCACCCTTCGGTCGGCCACCGCGTAGAGCACGTCCGCGATGACGTTGGCGAGGACGACGGCGAACCCGGTGACCAGGGTGAGCCCGACGACGGTGGGCAGGTCGATCAGGCCGACCGAGGTGACCAGCAGCTTGCCGAGCCCCGGGAGGCCGAACAGCGACTCGGTCAGCACCGCCGAGCCGAACATCGTCCCCAGGTCGATGGCGGTCAGGGCGATCACCGGGGTGAGCGCGCCGCGCAGCGCGTGCCGGGTCACCAGGTGCCGCTCGCTGACGCCGAACGCCCGGAAGGTCCGGATGTGGTCGTCGGCGAGGGTCTCCAGCATGGAGGAGCGGGTCAGCCGGGCGTACTTGGCGCACTCGATGAGCGCCAGCGAGACCCAGGGCAGCAGCAGGCCCCAGAACCACTGCTGCGGGTCCTCGGTGAGCGGCACGTAGCTCGGGAAGGGCAGCCACTGGAGCTGGGCGCACAGCACGATCAGCAGCACCAGGCCGATGACGAACACCGGGATCGAGCTGCCGGCCAGTGTCAGCGCGGTCAGCAGGCGCTCGGCGAGCCGGCCCCGGCGCAGCGCCGAGAGCAGCCCGGTGCCGACCCCGAGGGCCAGCCAGATCACCATGGCGCCGAGCGCCAGCGAGGCGGTCACCGGGAGCCGGGCGGCGATCATGTCGGTGACCTGCTCGCCGCTGCGGTAGGAGACGCCCAGGCAGGGCGCCGGGCAGTGCAGCAGGCCGGTCCCGGCGCTGAAGTCGCGGCCGGCGACGACGCCCTGCAGGAAGTGGGCGTACTGCAGGTGCACCGGAGCGTCGAGGCCCAGCCGTTCGCGCACCTGGAGCACCTGGGCGGGGCTGCACTTCTCGCCGCAGGCCAGCTGGGCGGGGTCGCCGGGGGCGATGTAGAACACCGCGTAGACGATCAGGGAGAGGGCGAACAGGACACCGACCATGCCGACGGCCTTGCGGAGCAGGAAGCGGGTCATGCGGGGGCCTCCTCGGTGGTGCCCGACGGGCCGGGGCGGGCGGCGCCGGCCGCGTCGGTGCCCTTCGCGCCGGTGTCCGGGGCGGGGCCGTCCGCCGTCGGACCGGCGGCGCCGCGGGCAGTGCCGACCCGCAGCCGGGAGGCCGCGCGGGGGTCGAGCTCGGTGCGGACGGCGTCGCCGAACACGGTGAAGGCGAGCACGGTGACGAACAGCAGCGCGGACGGGAGCAGCACGTACATCGGGTCCGCGCGGAACCAGGTGGTCGCGCCGGAGAGCATCTGGCCCCAGGACGCGGTGGGCGGCTTGACGCCCACGCCGAGGAAGGAGAGCCCGGCCTCGGCGATCACGTTGGACGGCAGCAGCACCGCCGCGTAGGTGATGACCGGCGCGGCCAGCGACGGCAGCAGCTCCCGGCGGGCGATCCGCCACCGGGTGGCGCCGGCGAGCCGGGCCGCGGCCACGTAGTCCAGCTGCTTGAGGCCGAGCGTCTGGGCCCGGACGATGCGTGCGGTGCCGGCCCAGCCCAGCAGTCCGATGACCAGGGTCAGCAGCAGCGGGCGGGGGAAGCCGGAGGGCACGACCGCCATCAGCGAGATGGCGAAGACCAGCGAGGGCAGCGCGAGCATCACCTCGGTGGTGTTGCCGATCAGCTGGTCGAGCAGGCGGCTGCCGAGGCCCGCGAGGAGGCCGAGCAGCACGCCGATGGTGACCTGGACCAGGGTGGCGCCGACGGCGACGAGCAGCGAGATCCGGGCGCCGTGGACCAGCCGGGCGAACACGTCGCGCCCGGTGCCCGGTTCGACGCCCAGCCAGTGCTCGGCGCTGACGCCGCCGAACGAGCCGGTGGGCACGCCGCCGGCCGCCGAGTCGAGCAGGTCGTTGTGGTAGCTGGTGGGGTCCTGGCCTTCGAGCGCGGTGAGCAGCGGGGCCGCCGCCGCGATCAGCGCGAGCAGGACGATGACGAGGCCGGCGGCGAGGGCGGCGCGCCGCGCGAGCAGCCGCCGCCACACCTGCCGGCCCCCGGCGGCCGGGGAGGCCGCGAGGGCCTCCCCGGCACGGGGTTCCTGTGGAGCCATGGTTGTCCGATCGATCCGTCCGGTCCGCTCCGCTACTTGACCGCGACCTGGGAGATGTCCAGCACGCCGGTCCAGTCGCTGATGACGATGTTGCGGACGTCCTTGCCGGACAGCCGCTTGTAGACCGGGTGGAACAGCGGGACGGTGAGGGCCTGCTCGCCGATCCGCTTGTCCAGGGCGCCCCAGCGCTTGGCGGCCTCGGCGTGGTCGGTGATCTTGTTGATCTGGTCGATCTCGTCGTTCACCGACGGGTCGTCCAGCTGCGCGGAGTTGAAGTTGTATCCGTCGGTGACGATCTGCCGGCCGTCGAAGATCGGCGCGAGGAACGGGCCGCCGGACGGCCAGTCGGCGCCCCAGCCGCTGAGGAAGAAGCCGGGCTCGGTGCTGACGGTGTGGATGGTCTTGGAGTACCGGGTGGAGTCCAGGGCCTCCAGCTGGACGGTGATCCCGGCCGCCTTCAGGCCGTCCTGGACGGCGGTGGCCAGGTCCGGGCCGTAGCCCTTGCCGACGGCGCTGGAGTGGGTGAGCGGGATGGTCAGGCCGTCCGGGTAACCCGCCTCCTTCAGCAGCTCCCTGGCCTTCTCCGGGTTGCCGGTGGCACCCGCCGGGAACGGGTCGTAGGGCGTGTGCCCGAAGGTCTCCTGGGCGGGCAGGTAGGTGGTGGCGGCCTCGGCGAGCGAGGAGCCGCCGGCCGCGTTGACGACCGAGGTGCGGTTGACCGCGTAGGCGATCGCCTGCCGGACCTTGGGGTTGTCGAACGGCTTGACCTTGGGGTTGAACGCCAGGTAGTTGACGAAGCCGAAGTGGCCGGTGCCGACCCGGGCGGCGAGCGCCTTGTCGTCCTTCACCTGGGCGAGTTCGGAGGGACCGAGGTTGGTGTCGGTGGTGACGGCGGCCGCGTCGGCGCCGGTGCCGGCCGAGAGCCGCTGGTTGATCACCGCCGGGTCGAGCCCGGACTGCACGTCGACGGTGTCCGGGTACGCCTTGCGCTGGTCGTCCGTCGCGGCGGACCAGTGCGGGTTGCGCTCCAGGACGAGGTGCGCGCCGTCGTTCTCGTTCTTGACGACCCGGTACGGGCCGGAGGAGACCGGGTGCTCCTGGTACTTGGTCCCGGTGTCCTTGGCCTTCGGGACGGGTGCGAACTGCGTCTGGGTGGCCAGGTAGGGGAAGTCGCCCTCGGGCTTGTTGAGGCGGAAGACGATGGTCTTCTCGTCCGGCGTCTCGATGGCGGCCAGCCCGCTGCCGTCCTTGTACGGACCCTGGTAGTCGGCGGCGCCGACCAGCCAGTCCCTCAGGAACGGTGCGCCACCGGAGAGTTCGGGGGCGAATGACCTTTCGATGCCGTACTTGATGTCGGCGGTGGTGATCGGCGAACCGTCCTCGAAGGCGAGGCCGTCCTTGAGCCGGTACGTCCACACCGTCGCGCCCTCCGAGGGGGTGCCGGTGTCGGTGGCGAGGTCCGGGACGACCTTGGTGCCGGCCGTGCCGTCGGCCCGGTTGCGGGTGGTGAGGGTGCGGAAGACCAGCGAGGGAACGTTTCCGCCACCGGAGGTGTAGAGCCGCGCGGGGTCGAACTGCTCCTGAGGGTTCTGGTTGAGCACGGTGAGCGTGCCGCCCTGCTGCGGCGCGGCGCCCTGGTCGGCGCTTCCACCGCCGTCGGCCTTCGGTCCGCACGCCACCGCACCGACGGCCAGCGCGACGGTGACGGTCGCCGCGGCGAGGCGGCGGGGGGTGAAGGTGGTTCGAGACATCGGAAAGGGGGCCTTTCGCTACCGATGGTGCACGGAGAAAGGCGGGCGACAGTGAGGCCGTGAGAGGAGGGTGAGCAGCACCGCGCCCGCGGAAAAAGGGGCGACGCCCCGAAGCGGCGATCACCGCAACGCGTCGGGACAGGCGGATTCAGCGACAGAGATTGTCGGAAACGCAGTGCGCGGCCACGCCGATCAGCGCCAGCTCGATGGCGGCGTACTCGATCGGGTGACGGTCGGACATGCCGAGAAGAATGGAGGACCGTAAGCGGAATGTCAAAAATCCCGATCACCTCCCCCCACCGCGGGAGTGGTGGGAACTGAGGTGATTCCCGGGGCGCCGGGGGATTCCCGGGAATGCGGGGGAGAACCGGACCGCCTCCGGCAACGCTGCGTACAGGGGGCTGTGCGAAACGCGGGAAGCGTCGCAGAATGACAGACATGGGCGAAATAGACCAGTTCGACCGTCTTGGGGTGATGTACGAGGAGATGTCCCTCCTGCCGTGGCGAAGGCATCTGGAGTCGTTCAGCGTGTTCGCCGAGCTGGGAACGGTCACCGGCAGGAGCCTCCTGGACATCGGGTGCGGGACGGGGCTCTACAGCCGGGAACTCAAGCGCCGCGGGGCGGCGCGGGTGGTCGGGCACGACATCTCCGAGGGCATGCTCGACGTCGCCCGGCGGGCCGAGCGCGCCGAGCCGCTCGGCGTCGAGTACACCGAGCGGGCCGGCGGCATCGACGAGGGTGCCTTCGACGCCGCCGTGGCCGTGTACGTCATGCCGTACGCCGAGGAGTACGCGGAACTGGTCACGCTCTGTGCGCTGGCCGCGCGGGCCCTTCGCCCGGGAGGCCGGTTCGTCACCCTCCCGGTGAACCCGGACTTCGACGGGGAACGCGAGTACTACGAACGCTACGGCCTGCGCCTGGTCGAGGCCGAGCCGCGCCGCGATGCCTCGCGGGTGACGCTGGAGTTGTGCTTCGGCCGCTACGACGAACGGATCACCGCCCGCTACTGGAGCCGTGCCACCCTGGAACGGGCCCTGCACGAGGCCGGGTTCGGCACGGTCCGCTGGCCCGGATTCCGGGTCTCCGGGGAGGGACTGGCCCGCCACGGAAAGGACTTCTGGCGGCCCTACCTCACCCGCCCCCACGCGGCGCTCATCACCTGCACCAGAGCCGAATGACCCCGAGGCACGATCATGACGACCACGCAGCAGGACCACCGGAGCCCCGGGCCGATCGAGGAGGGCATCCTGCCGTCGCTCGCCGACGTCGACCACGCCGGGTGGGACCGGCTGGCCGGCCCCGACAACTTCTACAACAGCAGCGCCTGGGCGCACGCGCTCGAACTGGCCCACGGCGACACGGCGCTGGTCACCGCCGCCTCCGGCGGCAGGCTGCTGGGCGCCCTGCCCGTCTGGCCCGGAGAGAACGACGAACCCGGACTGTTCCACCTGCCCACGCTGTTACCCGACGTGACGCAGGCGCGCTCGTCGGCGTACCTGTGGCTGGGAGCCCGGCGCTCCACCTACAACGAACTGGTCTGCACCCGCGGCGAGGCCCGCGCCCGCACCCTGGACGCCCTGTTCGGGACGGCGCTGCGGCTGGCCCGCGAGCGCGGCCTCGACGGCGTCGTCATGCCCTACCTGGCGGCGGACGACGCCCGGGAGCTCGCCCGGCGGCAGCCGCGCGCGAGCGTGCTGCTGCACGACGCGGACGCCAACCTCGCCGTCGCGATCGGCGGCTACGCCGAGCAGTTGGCGCGGATGAGCCAGCCCGACCGCACCCGCCGCCGGGCCGAGCGGCGCGCCTGCGAGCGCGGCGGCACCACCGTGCTGTGGCGGCCCCTGGACCGGCGCGAGGTGGTGCGGCAGACCGCCGCCCTGGTGACACAGACCCGCGCCCGCCACGGCGGCACCGCCGACCCCGCCTGGATGCTCCGCGCCTTCGAGGCCCAGGCCGCGACCGGAGTCCTGGACCGGGCCGTCGGCTGCTTCGCCGTCCGCGAGGGACGGCCCGTCGCCGTGAACGTCTGCTACGCCCACGGTGACCGCCTCTACGCCCGCTACTTCGGGTTCGACTACCGGGCCGCCGAACCGCACGGCGAGTACTTCGTGCTCTGCTACCAGGCCCCCGTCGACTACGCCGCCGCCTGCGGCTTCCGCCGCTACCGCCTGGCGATCTCCGCCTGGCAGATCAAGATCCGGCAGGGCGCCGTGCTCTCCCCGCTCGCCGTCGCCGTGCTGCCCCTGCGCGGGCGGCTCTGCGACCCGCGGACGGAGCGGCGCCACAACGCCCGGACCGCCCGGCTCTGGACGGCCCGCTGCGCCGCCCGCCCCTGGGCCCTGGCCCCCGGGTGGCGCGCCTGGGCGCCGGAAGCCCCGGCCCGCCGCCGGCCGGCTGACCACGACCCCACCGCGGAAGGAGCCCCGCCGTGCTGCACCTGGTCTACCTGATCCAGCCCACCGCGGCCGCCGAAGCGGACCAGGCCGCCTTCTGGGAGTGGGTCCGCGCCCGCGAGGCCTGGTTCTACGACGGCCTCGACACCGTGCTGCGCACCCGGTGGGCGGTGCGCACCGTCGGAAGCCCCGTGCACACCATCGAACACACCGTCAGCTTCGCCGACGAGGCCGGCTGGGGCCGCTACCGGCGCCAGGTCGCCGAACGCGGCCGGGACCCCGTCTGGGAACGCCGCCGCACCGAGCAGGCCCAATGGTGGACCCTGCTGGAGGCCACCCTGCTCAGCGACCCGCCGGTCCCGCTCGGATTCGACCGCGGCTCCCTTCCGCCGGGAGGCCCGTCATGACCGCCCTCGACGACCTCGTGCGCCGCAGCCGCCACCCGCTCTCCCGCGCCCGCTTCATGACCCTGGCCACCACCGACGGCTCCGCGCCCCGCCGCTTCCACCCGCCCCTGGGACTGGGCTGACGTAACGTCAGATAGCTGTTCCCGGACGGTCGGTGGCGTGTCGCCGGGGTTGTCGACAGGGGGTTCGCCGCCCGGCCATGGGTGGGTAATGGTCCAGACCTATTGACGCGCCTTGCCGTGCCTCCTACGATCCGGACCGGCACATCCCCACATGTCCCCACCTCACCCAGAGCCGGGCGTCACGCCCCCACGCGCCGGTCTGTCCACGGCGCCCGGCGGGAAGCGAGCACAGCATGTTCCGTCGGAGGTCGTCGCGCACCCCCCGTCTGCCGGGCGCGGTCCGCCCCGGTCCGGATCCCGTCCGCACGCAGCAGGCGGGCGTGGAACGCGCGGCGCGGGTGCACCGCACCGGCACCGCCGTGCCCGGATCGTCCGTCCTGAGGCGCTCCCTCGCCGGGGTGAGCGCCGCCGCCGTCATCGGTGCCGGTCTCGCCGTGGCGGGCACCGTCACCGCCGGGGCCGCCACCCCCAACCTGGTGTCCAACGCCGGTTTCGAGAACGGACTCTCCGACTGGACCTGTTCCGGCGGCGCCGGCACGGCGGTCAGCAGCCCGGTGCACGGTGGCACCTCGGCGCTCAAGGCCACGCCGACCGGCCTGGACAACGCCCAGTGCAGCCAGACCGTCAGCGTGCAGCCCAACTCCCAGTACACGCTGAGCGCCTACGTCCAGGGCAGCTACATCTACCTGGGCGCCACCGGCACCGGCCTCACCGGTACGACGTCCACCTGGACGGCGAGCAGCGCCTCGTACGGCAAGCTCAGCACCACCTTCTCCACCGGGGCGAACACCACGTCGGTGACCGTCTTCCTGCACGGCTGGTACGGGCAGTCCGCGTTCTACGCGGACGACGTGGAGCTCGCCGGCCCCGGCGGCACCACCACGCCGCCGACGACGCCTCCCACGACGCCGCCGACCACCCCGCCGACCACCCCGCCGACGACGCCTCCCACGACGCCGCCGACCACCCCGCCGCCCACGCCTCCCACCACCCCGCCGGGCTCCACCTGCGCGACGAAGCCCAAGCCCGCGGGCAAGGTCGTGCAGGGCTACTGGGAGAACTGGGACGGCGCCTCCAACGGCGTCCACCCGGGCATGGGCTGGACCCCCATCAACGACAGCCGGCTCGCCGCGCACGGCTACAACGTCATCAACGCCGCCTTCCCGGTGATCCTCTCGGACGGCACCGTCCTCTGGGAGGACGGCATGGACGCCACCGTCAAGGTGTCGACCCCGGCCGAGATGTGCCAGGCCAAGGCGGCCGGCGCGACCATCCTGATGTCGATCGGCGGCGCCGCCGCCGGCATCGACCTCAGCTCCAGCGCCGTCGCGGACAAGTTCGTGGCCACCGTCGTCCCGATCCTGAAGAAGTACAACTTCGACGGCATCGACATCGACATCGAGACCGGCCTGTCCGGCAGCGGCAACATCAACACGCTGTCCGCGTCCCAGTCCAACCTGATCCGCATCATCGACGGCGTGCTCGCCCAGATGCCGGCCGGCTTCGGCCTGACGATGGCCCCCGAGACCGCGTACGTCACCGGCGGCAGCGTCACCTACGGCTCCATCTGGGGCTCCTACCTGCCGATCATCAAGAAGTACGTCGACAACGGGCGCCTGTGGTGGCTCAACATGCAGTACTACAACGGCAGCATGTACGGCTGCTCCGGTGACTCCTACCAGGCCGGTACCGTCCAGGGCTTCACCGCGCAGACCACCTGCCTGAACAACGGCCTCACCATCCAGGGCACCACCATCAAGGTGCCCTACGACAAGCAGGTCCCCGGCCTGCCGGCCCAGCCCGGCGCGGGCGGCGGCCACATGGCGCCGAGCCTGGTCAGCCAGGCCTGGAACGCCTTCAACGGCCAGCTGAAGGGGCTCATGACCTGGTCGATCAACTGGGACGGCTCGAAGGGCTGGTCCTTCGGCGACAACGTCAAGGCCCTCCAGGGCCGTTGATGTCCCGCTAGCGGCGGCACGACGAGCGCCCGCCGGGTGCCACGGACGGATTCCGTGGCACCCGGCGGGCGCCGGCCTTTCGGCCCGGTCGGCCGGGTCGGCCGGGTCGGCCGGAGGCCGCGGCGGCGGCCCCCGGTGAGGGTGGGGGCGCCGCCGCGGGGTTCAGCGGGTGGCCGGGCCGGCCTCGATCCGGAGGTCCGGGCCGGTGCGGGGGAGCGTGCCCGGGAGCGGGGACGCCGTGGGGGCGGCACCCGGGAGGGTCCCCGGCGCGCACAGCGTCTTGGCCACGAGGGAGCCGATCGCCGCCCCGCTCGCCGAGTCGTCCCGGCCCACGAACGGGTTGTACGACAGCGCGAACTGCCGCCGCCCGTCCAGGCTGCCGAGCAGCAGGGTGGTCCAGCCGGGCAGGCCGCCGTCGTGGCCCCAGGCGGGCTCGCAGCCCGGGCCCAGGTCGATCCGGACCACGCCGAGCCCGTACTGCGCGCCGTCACCCGTGGTCGGCACCGTGTCCGTCAGTGCGGCCATCTCGGCCGGCCGCAGCAGCTTCCCGCCGAACAGGGCGGCGTGGAACCGGTCGAGGTCGGTGGTGGTGGAGATGCCGTTGCCGGCCGCGTCCACCAGGGACGGGTTGAACCGGGTGATGTCGGCCGGCCCGGCCGGCAGGTCGAGGTAGGCGTGGGCGTGCGGGCCGCCGAGGCCGGTCTCCGAGCCCGGGAACGCGGTGTCCTCCAGGTGCAGGGGCCGGACGATCCGGCGCTCTACCTCGCGCTGCCAGGTGTGCCCGGTGACCTTCCGGACGATCATCCCGGCGAGGACGTAGTTGGTGTTGGAGTACTTCCAGCCCTGACCGGGTGCGAAGTACGGCGGGTGCTCGGCCGAGACCGCGGCCAACTGCTCGGGGCGGTAGTCCCGGTAGCGCCAGCTCCCGTACGCGTAGTCCTGCAGGTCGGCCTCGCTCCTCACCAGGAACCGCTCGTCCTCGGTGAAGTTGAACAGGCCGCTGGTGTGGTTGAGCAGCTGCCGGACGGTGATCGCGCCGCCGTTCGGGACGACCCCCGGCAGGTGCCGTTCGACCGGGTCGTCCAGCCGCAGCCGGCCCTCGCCGACCAGCTGGAGGACGACCGTCGACACGAAGGTCTTGGTGATGCTGCCGATCCGGAACCGGCCGTCCGCCCTGGCCGGCTGCCCGGTGGCCAGGTCGGCGGTCCCGGCGGCGCCGCGCCACGGGACGCGACCGGCGAGGCGGATCTCCGCGAGCGCGGCGGTCGCCCCGCCGTGCTCCACGAGGTCCCGCAGCTCCGGCCGCCCGTCGACGCGCGGCCGGCGCTCCGCCACGGACCCGGGGCCGGAGGCGTCCCCGCCCGCCGCCACGGCCGCCGTCGGGGCGAGCGTGACGACGGTGGCACCGGCCAGGGCGACGGCGGCGAGCCGTGTCCCCAGCCGGCCGCGCCGGTGCGATGTCCGAGACTGAACGATGGTCATGGTTCCCGCCCCTTCCGGCCCGACCCCCGGGCCGCCGCCACCACCATCGCAGTTCCCGCACCCCCGCCGCGTCCTCCTCCGGGGGGGTCATCGCCCTTGGCGGGCCCGCGCGGTGAGGGACGTGAAGTGCTCGGTGCCGAGGATCCGGCGCCGGACGGCCTCGGGCTCGCGGGCCAGCAGGCCGGGCAGCGCACGCCCGGGCCCGGTCTGGCTGCGGTGGGCCGTGATCGCGGCCCACTTCCGGTCGAACCACGGGCCGATGTCGCAGCTCAGGTCGACCATGCTGTCCGGCACGCTGAGCGTCGTCTTGCCGACGCGGCCCAGGAGGGGGCCGAGGTCGGCGAGCGCCGCGTGGGGATGGGTCGCCATCCGGAGGGCCTCGGGCTGCCAGGGCGCGCCGGCCTCCGGATAGAGGTGTTCGAGGCCGGCGGCGGCGAAGGCGAGCAGGGTGGCGTGGTGGGTGCGCCGGTGGTCCGGGTGGCCGGTCAACTGTCCGTATGCGTCGTGGGTCAGCACGATCCCGGGCCTGACGGCGCGGATCTGCCGCACGATGTCCTGGACGACGGTGTCCACGGGCGCGTCGCAGAGCCGGGGCCGCCCGGGCGCGGACCGCGGGACGCGGGCGTCGGCGTAGCCGAGCATCCGCGGCTCCCCGGCGCCCAGGACGCCCAGGGCCTCGGCGAGTTCGGCGCCGCGGTGGCTCTCCCGCGTCCAGGTGGCGGTGACGACGGCCGTCCGCGCCCCGGAGGCGGCGTGCCGGGCGAGGACGCCGCCGACGAGGAGCGATTCGTCGTCGGGGTGGGCGAGGACGGCGAGCAGCGAGGGCAGTGGCGGCATGGGCGGGACCTCCTGGTTCGGGCGGGTCAGCCTTCCTCGGGTGACCGCGCGGGTGAGTCCGAGGGTGACTCCGCCGTGACGACGTAGAGCGTCACCGCGGCGAGGAACGGCCCTCGGGTCAGATGGTCGAGCCAGCTGTCCGCCTGACCGCGCGTGAGGTACCCGGCGGCCACCGCGCGCTCGGTGTTGCGGTGGAGCCCGAGGATCCGGTCGGCGGCGTGGACCTCCCGGAAGACCGAGGTCACCGGGGCGACCGAGGGGACGGCGAAACCCGCCTGCCCGGCGAGGCGGGGCAACTGCCGTCCGACGAGGGCGTTGCGCACGATCCGGTCGGTGATGTGCCGGGTGTACGCCCGGGCGATCTCCGGATCCGGGTGGTCGACGGCGAGCGAGTCCCAGTCGGGTTCGGCCATGACCAGCCGGCCGCCGGGGCGCAGCACCCGCCGGGCCTCCGCCAGGACGGCCGGGACGTCCTCGACGTGTTGCAGCACGCGGTCGGTCCGCAACCGGTCCGCGGAGCCCGCGGGAAGCGGCAGGGCGTGAACGTCGGCCGTCAGCACGCCGGTTCCCGGAAGGCCGGCGGTCCGGGCGAGCGCCCGCCGGGTCATCCCGGGGTCGGAGTCGACGCCGATGACCCGCCCGCCGGGCGCGGCCGCGCGGGCCAGCACGCCGAGGTCGGTCGCCGGACCGCAGCCCAGGTCCAGGACGACGTGGCCCGGCCGGACGGCCAGCGCCCGCAGGGCGGCCTCCTTGTAGGTGTGCGCGACCTGGGTGGCGGAGAGCCGGTCCAGGTAGAGAGCCTTGTCCGGGACGGCCTTCTCGAAGATCTCCGCGGCCTGCGCGAGGGAGGCGATCCCGCCGTCGAGGGCCTCCCGGCCGGCCGGCGTGAGCGCCAGTGGCCGCCGCCTGCCGTCGCCGTCCAGGTACTCGACCAGGCCCTTGCCGTGCAGCCGCGCCAGGGCGCTCGACAGGCTGCCGCGGCCGAGTCTGGCGCCGGTCAGCCGCTCGATCGCGGTGTTGACGGCGTATCCGTGCAGGGGACCGTCCGCGAGGGCGGACAGGACGAGCATCTGGGCGTCGTTGGTACGCACTGGCACTCCCGGGAGCAGCGGGTTTCCCTGATAACACGCGGCGCGTGCTATCACTCCGTAGTATGCACGCCGTGATGGGCCGGTGTCCGCCCATCCCTCCCGCTTCCGAAAGGCCGCGACATGCGCGTCAGTGACCCCCTCTACGCCTTCTACGCCAGGCGGCTGCGCCGACGGCTCCACGGCCGGGAGCTCCCCGGGCACATCGGGTTGATCATGGACGGCAACCGGCGCTGGGCCCGTCGGCGCGGTATCGGGAACCCGAGCCTCGGCCACAAGGCCGGTGCCGAGCACGTGGAACACGTGCTCGCGTGGTGCGAGGACCTCCGGATCCGGCACGTCACGGTGTTCGTCTGCTCCGCCGAGAACCTCCAGCGGCGCGGTGACAGCGAGGTCGCCTTCCTGATGCGGGTGATCGAGGACGTCCTGGCGGCGCAGCTCGCCAGGCCGCGGCCGCGCTGGCGGGTGCACATCGCCGGAGCCCTCGACAGCCTGCCCGACAGCACGGCCCGCGCCCTGAAGGAGGCGGTCGAGGCCACCCGCGAGTGCATCACCGGCGCCCACGTGACCCTCGCCGTCGGCTACGGCGGCCGCCAGGAACTCGTGGACGCCATGCGGGACCTGCTGTACGAGCAGGCGGCGGCCGGAACGCCGATGCGGGACCTCGCCGGCGAGCTGACCGCCGACGACATCGCCCGCCACCTCTACACCGCCGGACAGCCGGACCCCGACCTGGTCATCCGCACCAGCGGAGAGCAGCGGATGTCGAACTTCCTGCTGTGGCAGAGCGCCTACTCGGAGCTGTACTTCTGCGAGGCGTACTGGCCGGCCTTCCGTGAGGTGGACTTCCTGCGCGCGGTACGCGCCTACGCCGACCGGCAGCGCCGCTACGGGGCCTGACGGCCGGACAGGTCCCGCGAGGCGGCGGGCGGCGGTGGGTGGTCGCCGTCGACGGCCGCGCCCGGGCACGGCCGTCGCGGATCCGCGGGTCCGCAGGGGTGCCTCAGCCCGCGGCCGGTCCGGCCGAGCGGGCCAGTAGGGCGCCGGCCCGGTGGAGCCAGTGGGCGGCCCGCCGCCGGGCGTCCTCGGGGTCACCGGCCAGCGAGAGCAGGGTCAGCGCCCGCGCGTCGGTGGAGTCGCCGGCGACCACGCGGACCGGGACGGCGGCCCGCCGCGCCCGCGCCAGCACCTCGCCGACGGCCTTGCCGAGCAGGCTGGTGGCGTCGAAGCGGCCCTCGCCGGTGACCACGAGGTCGGCGCCGTCGAGGGCCGCGTCCAGGCCGAGCAGGTCGGCGACGGCGGCGGCGCCGGGCGTGATCCGGGCGTTCCAGGCCGCGGCCAGCCCGTAGGCGGTGCCGCCGGCCGCACCGGCTCCCGGCTGCCGCGGGTCGCCGCCGAGCAGCTCCGCGTACCGCTCCAGCCCGCGCTCCAGCCGGGCCACCTCGGCTGCTCCGGCGCCCTTCTGCGGCCCGTACACCGCCGCCGCGCCGGCCGGGCCGAGCAGGGGGTTGGTGACGTCGGTGAGCAGCCGGACGCCGCCGGGCGGGGCCGGGCGCAGGCTTCCGAGGTCGGCGCGGGCGGCCGCGGCGAGCGCGCCGCCGCCGTCGGGCAGCGGTGTGCCCGAGCGGTCGAGCAGGCGCAGGCCGAGCGCGGAGAGCAGCCCGGCGCCGCCGTCGGTGGAGGCGGAGCCGCCGAGGCCCACCGTCAGCGCGCTCGCGCCGGCGTCCAGGGCGGCGGCGATCGTCTCGCCGGTGCCGCGGCTGGTCGCGGTGAGCGGGGCGAGCCGCTCGCCGAGCAGCGGCAGGCCGCCGGTGGTGGCGAACTCGACCAGCGCCGTGCCGTCGGGGAGCAGGGCGTAGCGGCCGGGGACGGGCCTGCCGTCGGGGCCGGTGCAGCCGGGGACCTCGTGGACGCACGCGCCGGGGCGGGCGGTGGCCACCGCGTCGAGGGTGCCCTCGCCGCCGTCGGCCATCGGCAGGGACAGCAGGTCGTCGCCGGGGCGCACCGAGCGCCAGCCGTCCGCGAGGGCCCGGGCGGCCTCGGTGGCGGTGGCGGTGCCCTTGAAGGAGTCGGGCGCGAGGACGATCCTCACGACACGGCCACGTGGGCGAGGTGGCGCTCGGTCAGGGTGCGCAGGGTCTGCTCGCCCGGGGTGTCCCAGATCCGCTCGTTGAAGATCTCCACCTCGATCCAGCCCTCGTAGCCGGCGGCGGTGACCAACTCGGTGAGCGCGCGGAAGTCGATGTGGCCGTCGCCGACGTGGCCGCGTCCGAGCAGGGCGTCGGCCGGCAGCGGCAGCGTCCAGTCGCAGACCTGGTAGGAGGCGATCCGGCCCTCCCGTCCGGCGCGCGCGATCTGCTCGGGCAGCTGCGGGTCCCACCAGACGTGGTAGCTGTCGACGACGACGCCGACCTGCGCGGCGGGGTGCGGCCGGGCGAGGTCGAGGGCCTGGCCGAGGGTGGAGAGGACGGCGCGGTCGGCGCAGAACATCGGGTGCAGCGGCTCCAGGGCCAGACGTACGCCGAAGTCCCCGGCGTGCGGGGCCAGTTCGGCGATCATGTCGGCGACGGACCGCCGGGCGCCGGCGAGGTCCCGGCTGCCGCCGGGCAGGCCGCCGACGACCATCACCAGGGTGTCGGTGCCGAGTTCGGCGGCTTCCTCGATCGCCTGGAGGTTGTCGGCGAGCGCGGTCCGCCGCGCCTCGGGGGCGGTGGCGGTCAGGAAGCCGCCCCGGCACAGGCTGCTGACGGCCAGTCCGGCGTCCCGGCAGAGCTTCGCGGAGCGGGCCAGGCCGGTTTCGGCGACCTTGTCCCGCCAGAGGCCGATCGCCGGGATGCCGGCGTCCACGCAGCCCCGGACGGCCTCGGGCAGGCTCCACCGCTTGGTGGTGATCTGGTTGAGCGAGAGACGGTCGAGTCCGGTCACGGTGCCGGGCTCCTTTCGGGGAGAGGGGGCGGGAACGCCGGTGGCCGCCCGTCGGGGGAGGGGCGGCCACCGGGGGAGGAGGAGCGCTGGTCTCAGCCGAGCGGTGCGGCCACCGCGAGGTAGCGCCGCATCCGCTCGACGGCGAGGTGCGGGTCGGGCAGCACGCCCGCGGCGTCGGCGAGGCGGAACAGCTCGACCAGGTGCGGCACGGAACGCCCGCTCTGCGCGCCGCCGACCATGGTGAAGTGGTCCTGGTGCCCGGCGAGCCAGGCCAGGAAGACCACCCCGGTCTTGTAGTGGAAGGTCGGCGCGGCGAACAGGTGCCGGGCCAGCGGCAGGGTCGGCGCGAGCAGCGCGTCGTACCGGTCGAGGTCGCCCGCGTCCAGGGCCCGCAGCGCGGCGGCGGCGACCGGGGCGATCGGGTCGAAGACGCCCAGCAGTGCGTCGCTGTGCCCGAGCGCGTCGCCGCGGATCAGCGCCGGGTAGTTGAAGTCGTCGCCGGTGTAGAGCCGCACGCCCGGGGGCAGGGCGCGGCGCAGCCCGACCTCGTGGTCCGCGTCGAGCAGCGACACCTTGATGCCGTCGATCCGCTCGGCGTGCGCCTCGATGAGCGCCAGGACGGTGGCGGTGGCGGCGGTGACGTCCCCGGAGCCCCAGTAGCCGGCCAGGGCCGGGTCGAACATCTCGCCCAGCCAGTGCAGGATCACCGGCCGGCTGCTCTGGCCGATCAGGCGGCCGTAGACCGCCAGGTAGTCCTCGGCGCCGCGGGCGGCGTGGGCGAGCGCCCGGCTGGCCATCAGGATCGGCCGGGCGCCGGCGGCCTCGACGACCTCCAGCTGCTCCTCGTAGGCCGCGGCGATGGCGCCGACGGTGTGCGTTCCGGGGGCGAGCTGGTCGGTGCCGACGCCGCAGGCGAGCAGTCCGCCGTGGCTGCGGGCCTCGGCGCCGGAGCGGGTGATCAGCTCGCGGGTGGCGGGCCAGTCGAGGCCCATGCCGCGCTGGGCGGTGTCCATCGCGTCGGCGACGCCGAGGCCCAGGGACCACAGGTGGCGGCGGAAGGCGAGCGTGGTGTCCCAGTCGACGGCGGCGGGGGCGCCGGGAGCGTTGCCGCCGAGCGGGTCGGCGACCACGTGGGCGGCGGCGTAGGCGAGCCGGGAGGCCGGGGGCTCGGGGGTGGCGGGCAGCTCGGCGGGGGCGCGCATCCGGTGGCGGCCGAGGCCGGGCAGGTCGATGTCGGTCATGGTGTCAGCAACGCAATCGCTACGGGGCGGTCGGGGAGCGGGGCACTCGGCGCGCAGGGCGTTCGGAACCCTCGGGGCGTTCGGAGCGTCGGGGCGTTCAGAGCGCGAGGTCGGGCACGTCGAGGCGGCGGCCCTCGCGGGCGGAGCGCAGGCCGAGCTCGGCGAGCTGGACGCCCTTGGCGCCCTCCAGGAGGTCCCAGCGGTAGTCCGAGCCGGTCACCACGTGGCGCAGGAACAGCTCCCACTGCACCTTGAAGCCGTTGTCGAACTCGCCGTTGTCCGGGACGTGCTGCCACTGGTCGCGGAAGGACTCGGTGACCGGCAGGTCGGGGTTCCAGACCGGCTTGGGGGTGGCGGCGCGGTGCTGGAAGCGGCAGTTGCGCAGGCCGGCCACCGCGCTGCCCTCGGTGCCGTCGACCTGGAACTCCACCAGCTCGTCGCGGTCGACCCGCACCGCCCACGAGGAGTTGATCTGGGCGGTGATGCCGCCCTCCAGCTCGAACACGCCGTACGCGGCGTCGTCGGCGGTCGCCGGGTAGCGGCGGCCCTGCTCGTCGACGCGCTGCGGGATGTGGGTGGCGGTGTGCGCGTAGACGGACCGGACGGGGGCGATGAGGTTGTCCAGCACGTAGCGCCAGTGCGGGAACATGTCGAGGACCATGCCGCCGCCGTCCTCGGCGCGGTAGTTCCAGGACGGGCGCTGGGCGTCCTGCCAGTCGCCCTCGAAGACCCAGTAGCCGAACTCGCCGCGCACGGACAGGATCCGGCCGAAGAAGCCGCCGTCCACCAGCCGCTTGAGCTTGAGCAGGCCGGGCAGGAAGAGCTTGTCCTGCACGGCGCCGTTGCACACCCCGGCCTCGCGGGCGAGCCGGGCCAGCTCCAGCGCGGCGTCCACCGACTCGGCGGTGGGCTTCTCGGTGTAGACGTGCTTGCCGGCCGCGATGGCCCGGCGGATGGCCTGCTCGCGGACCTGGGTCAGCTGGGCGTCGAAGTAGATCTCGGCCAGCGGGTGGGCCAGGGCCTCGTCCAGGGAGGTGGTCCAGTGCTCCAGGCCGTGGCGCTCGGCGAGCTCCTTCAGCTTGGCGGCGCTGCGGCCGACCAGGATCGGCTCGGGCCACAGCACCTCGCCGTCGCCGAGCGGCAGGCCGCCCTGGTCGCGGATGGCGAGGATGGAGCGGACCAGGTGCTGGCGGTAGCCCATCCGGCCGGTGACACCGTTCATGACGATGCCGATCACCCTGCGGGACATGGGGGTTCTCCAATTCGTGGGGAGCTGGGTCGTTCTCGTGCGGGGGACGGCGCGCGGTTCACGCGGTGCGGTGGACGTCCTCGGCGCGCACGGGGTGGGCGAAGGGCTGCCCGGCGGCGTAGCGGGCCAGTTCGTCGGCGGCCGCGGCGGCCATGCGGTGCAGCTCCCGGCCGAGCGAGCCGGCGATGTGCGGGGTGAGCACCACGTTGGGCAGGTCGTAGAGCGGGGAGTCGGCGGGCAGCACCTCGGGGACGGTGACGTCGAGGACGGCGTCGAGGCGCCCGGAGAGCAGTTCGCCGACGAGCGCCCGCTGGTCGACCAGGGAGCCGCGGGAGGTGTTGATCAGGGTGGCGCCGTCGCGCATCGACGCCAGGTGGCGGGCGTCGATCAGGTGGTGGGTGGCCGGGAGCTCGGGGGCGTGGATGCTGACCACGTCGCTCGCCGCGCAGAGTTCGTCCAGGCCGACGGCGCGCGCGCCGAGCGCGGCGGCCCCGGCCGCGTCCACGTACGGGTCGTGCAGCAGCAGGTCGAGGTCGTGCGGGCGCAGGAGTTCCAGGACGCGCCGGCCGATCCGGGAGGCGCCGACGATGCCGACGGTGCGCCGGTAGTTGCCGGCGTCGGGGTAGCCGCGCTGCCAGTCGTGCGGGACGCCGCGCCGGGCGCGGTAGTCCTCGCGGAGCCGCAGCACCTGCTTGTTGGCCAGCAGGACGGCGGCGACGGTGTACTCGGCGACGGGCAGGGCGTTGGCCCAGGCGGCGGAGGTGACCAGCAGGCCGCGCCGCCAGCAGGCGTCGGTGACGTGGTGCTTGATCGAGCCCGCCGCGTGGATCACCGCGCGCAGCCGCGGGGCGGCGGCCAGCACGCTCTCGTCGATCGCGGGGCAGCCCCAGCTGGACACGATGACCTCGGTCTCGGCGAGGACGGCGCGGGCCTCCTCGGTGCCGAAGTCGTCGAGCACCAGCGCGGGGTCGAGGTCGGCGACCTCCGTCAGGCGGGCCGTCGAGCGCTCGTCGAAGAGGCGGGCGGTGAGCTCGCGGTGCATCGCGAGCACGGCGCGGGGGCGGTGGGCGGGGTGGGCCGGGCCCGCCGCTCGGGGGTCGGTCATGGGGATCTCCGGGGCGGGGGCGGTGGATGGGGTGCTCACTTGACGCTCCCCGCGGTGAGACCGGCCTTCCAGTGCCGCTGGAGCAGGACGAAGGCGAGGATGAGCGGGACGACGGCCAGCAGCGCGCCGGTGACGACCAGCGGGTAGTACTCGGGGAAGGCCTTGGTCTGGGCGTTCCAGCTGAACAGGCCGAGGCTGACCGGGAAGAGCCGGTTGTCGGAGAGCATCACCAGGGGCAGGAAGAAGTTGTTCCAGATGGCGGTGAACTGGAACAGCAGGACGGTGACGAAGCCGGGCATGACCATGCGCAGGCCGATCGACCAGAAGGTGCGCAGCTCGCCCGCGCCGTCCATCCGCGCGGCCTCCAGCACCTCGCCGGGCACGTAGCCGGCGCAGAAGACCCGGGCGAGGTAGACGCCGAAGGGGTTCACCAGGGAGGGCAGGAAGACCGCCCAGAAGGTGTTGACGATGCCGAGTTCGGAGGCGAGCAGGTACAGCGGCAGGGCGAGCGCGGTGGTGGGCACCAGCACGCCGAGCAGGACCAGGCCGAACAGCTTCTCCTTGCCGGGGAAGGTGTAGACGTGGAACGCGTAGCCGGCGCCGACGCACACCAGCGCGCAGAGGAAGGAGCCGATCCCGGCGTAGAGCAGGGAGTTGAGGTACCAGCGGAAGTAGATGCCGTCGCCGGTGGTGGCGAGGTCGCTCAGGTTCTGCCCGAGGTTGAAGTTGGCGGGGGTCAGGGTTCGGCCGCCGAGCAGGTCGGCGGTGTTCTTGGCGGCGGCGGTGAGCAGCCAGCCGAGCGGCAGCAGGGTGTAGGCGGTGGCCAGGACGAGGGCGCCGTTGACGGCGCCCTTCGACAGGGTCCAGGGACGTCGGGTGTTCACGGGCGGGCCTCCCGTCCGCGCCCGGAGCGGGAGCGGGTCAGCCGGGTGACGGCGAAGGAGAGCGCGGCGGCGGCGAGGGCGAGCAGCACCGAGGAGGCGGCCGCCAGGCCGTAGTCGCCGCGCTCGAAGGCGGCGGTGTAGGCGTACATGTTGGGGGTCCAGGTGGAGACCACGCCCGGTGCGGTGCCGTGCAGGATCATCGGCTCGGTGAAGAGCTGGAGCGAGCCGATGACGGTGAACAGCCCGACCATGGCGAGCGAGGGCCGGATCAGCGGGATCTTGATGCTCAGCGCCGTCCGCAGGGGCCCGGCGCCGTCGACGACGGCGGCCTCCAGCACCTCGCGCGGGATGGCCTGGAGCGCGGCGTAGAAGATGACCATGTTGTAGCCGCTCCACTGCCACAGCGCCATGTTGACCACGGCCGGCAGCGGGTTGCCGAGTGGGTCGGGCTGCGCGCCGAGGGCCTCGAAGGCGTCGAGCACCGGGCTGATGCCGGGGGTGTACAGGTACATCCAGATCAGCGCGGCGATGATGCCGGGCACCGCGTGCGGGATGAACAGGGCGAGCTGGAAGAACCGCTTGGCCCGGGCCAGCGCCGAGTCCAGGAGCAGCGCGAGGACGAGCGCGAGGACCGTCATCAGCGGGATGTAGAGCAGGCAGTACCGGGCGATGGTGAGGAAGCCGTCGCGGAAGGCCTCGTCCCGCAGGGCCCGGGTGTAGTTGCCGAGGCCGGTGAAGACCGTCTCGGTGCCGCCGAAGCCGAGGCCGGAGCGGTGCTCGGTGAACAGGCTCAGCCTGATCGCGTAGCCGATCGGGACGAGGGTGCAGGCGGTGAACAGGAGGAAGAACGGGGCGAGGAGCGCGGCCGGTGCCCCGTACCGCCCGCGCCGCCGCACGGCGGCGGCGCGGGGGGCCTTGGTGCGGGTCGTCACTGGGCGACCTTCAGCCCGCGGTTCTTGAACTCGGCGAGGGTGGCCTGCTGCCCGGCGGAGAGGGCGTCGTCGATGGTGCCGGTCTTGCCGGCGACCTTGCCGAAGGCGTCCTTCAGGGTGCTGTTGGTCAGGCCCATGACGGGGCCCCAGGTCCAGCCCTGCTTGATCGACTTGGCGGCGTCGGAGAACACCGCGTAGATGTCCTGGCCGCCGTAGAAGTCGGTGTTGAAGGCCTGGGCGGCGACCGGGACGAGCTCGGTGGCGGCCGGGTAGGAGGACGAGGTGCCGGAGGCGATGCGGGCCTTGATGCCCTCGGGCGTGGTGGTCGCCCAGGTGGCGAAGGTGACGGCGGCCGCGGCCTTCTTGCTGTCCTTGGAGACGGCGAAGGTGGTGCCGCCGAGCATGCCGCTGGCGGGGGTGCCGTCCCAGCTGGGCAGCGGGGCGACCGCCCAGGTGCCGTTGACCTCGGAGGTGGTGCCGAGGTTGGCCTTCAGGACGCCGCCGCCCCAGGAGGCGCCGAGGTAGCCGGCGGTCTCGCCCTTCTGCAGGGAGGCGGTCCACTGCTGGCTGAAGGACGGCTGGACGCGGACCAGGTCCTCGTCGATCAGCTGCTGCCAGTAGGCGGAGACCTTCCTGGTCTCGGCGCCGGTCAGGTCGGCCTTCCAGGACTCGTCGGCGGCGGTGAACCAGCGGGCGCCGTTCTGCCAGGCCATCGCCTCCAGGGTGGTGGGGTCGTCCGGGAAGAACGTGGCGATGCGGGCGTCGGGCTGGGCCTCCTTGAGCTTCTGGGCGGCGGTGCGGAACTCGTCCCAGGTCCTGGGGACGGTGATGCCGGCCTTCTCGAAGAGGTCCTTGCGGTAGTAGAAGGTCTGCGGGGCGGCGTCCAGCGGCAGCGCCCAGGTGCGGCCGCCGAGCGAGGTGAGCTCGGTGGCCTGCGGCAGGTACTTGGCCTTGAGGTCGGCCCCGACGAGCTTGGAGATGTCCTGGACGGCGCCCTGGCTGACGAAGTCGGGCAGCTGCGGGTACTCGACGTTGAACACGTCGGGGGCGTTGCCGGCCTTGACGGCGTTGGAGAGCTTCGCGTAACCGCCGGCGTTGCCCGCGGGGATCTCCTCGAAGGTGACCTGGATGTCCGGGTGGCTCGCGTTGAAGGCGGCCACCACCTCCTTGGTGCCCTTGGCCCAGCCCCAGAAGGTGAGGGTGACGGGCTTGCCGTCGGCGGCGTCGGTCGCCTTGCCGCCGTCGCTGCCGCAGGCGGCGAGGAGGGTCACCGAGAGCGCGGCCGCGGTGACGGTGGCGGCGGCGCGGAGGGCTCTGCGGCGGGGGAACGCGAATGAGCGCATGGCACGGCTCCTAGGGGGATGGTCACGGCCCGGGGGGTCGGCCCGGTCGCGGACTCGTGAGGGTGGGGGCGACTGGCAGCCATCCTGAGCAGCTTGCCGATCGGAGTCAAGACCGATAGATCGAATGATCCGATCTGATCGGATGACCGAGCGGGCGACGGTAGCCGTTGGTGCGCCGTTCACCTGCGAAAATGACGCACCGTCGGGGGGTGGGGTGGCAAGGTCACAATCTGATCAACTGGTTCATTTGATCCGGAAGCCTTGACGAATGATCGACTGCTTTCTAGATTCCGGCCAGGAACCCACCCGTTCCCGGACACTCCAGACGAAGGACACCCGATGCCGCTGCCCCCGGAGGACCGACGCCTCAGCCCCCGTACCGGCTGGACCAGGGCCCACTGGGAAGCGGTGGCCGACGACCTGCTCGCCGCCGTCCGCCCCCACGCGAGCCCCGGCCACGCGCTGATCGACCTGCCCGGCACCCGGCCCAGCTGGTCGGGCCGCCGCTCGGACGCCCTGGAGGGCTACGCCCGCACCTTCCTGCCCGCCGCGCTGCGGATCGCCGGCGCCGGCGGCGCCGACCCGCACGGCCTGCTGGAGCGGTACGCCGCCGGACTCGACTCCGGCACCCGCCGCCCCACCGGCGAACGCGACCTCGCCGACGGCGACCGGGAGTCCTGGCCGCTGATCACCGACCGGGGCCAGGCCATGGTCGAGTCCGCCTCGATCGCCTTCGCGCTGCGGCTCACCCGGCCCTGGCTCTGGGACCGCCTGGACGGCCCGGTCCGCGACCGCGTCGGGCGCTGGCTGGCCGACGCGCTGCACCGCACCCCCAACGACAACAACTGGTGGCTCTTCCCGCTCGCCGTCGGCGGCTTCCTCGCCGAGGCCGGCATCGAGGAGCCGGCCGCCCGCGCCGCCGTGCGCCGCGGACTGGAGCGGATCGACCGCTTCTACCTCGGCGAGGGCTGGTACACCGACGGCCGGCCCCGGGCCTTCGACCACTACAACGGCTGGGCCCTGCACCTCTACCCCGTCCTGCACGCCCACCTCGCCGCGGACCGGGCCCTGCTCGACGCGTACGGCCCCCGGCTCGCCGCCCACCTCGCCGACCACGCCCACCTCTTCGGCGCCGACGGCGCCCCCGTCCACCAGGGCCGCTCGCTCACCTACCGGTTCGCCGCGACCGCCCCGCTGTGGGCCGGCGCCCTCACCGGCCACACCCCGCTCGCCCCCGGCACCACCCGCCGGCTCGCCTCCGGCGCGCTGCGCCACTTCGTCGACCACGGGGCCTTCGACGACCGGGGCCTGCTCACCCTCGGCTGGCACGGACCGGAGCCGCGGCTGGTCCAGCCCTACTCCGGCCCCGCCTCGCCGTACTGGGCGGGCAGCGGCTTCCTCGGCCTGCTGCTCCCCCCGGAGCACCCGGTCTGGACCCACCCCGAGCAGCCCGCCCCGGTGGAGCAGCGCGACACCGTACGGGTCATCGCGAAGCCCGGCTGGCTGGCCCAGTCCACCGCCGCCGACGGCCTGGTCCGGCTGCACAACCACGGCAGCGACGACCAGCCGGCCGACCGGGTCGGGCCGGACGACCCGCACTACGCGCGCCTCGCGCACTCCACGGCCACCGGCCCCACCCACCGCGGCCCGGCCGACAACCACCTCGCCCTGCTGACCGGCGGCGGGCCGACGGAGCGCGGCCGCATCCGGCCGCTCGCCTGCGGCCCCGACTGGGCGGCCTCCCTCGGCCGCCCGCGCGTCGGCGGGCGGGACCTGCCCGGTGTGACGGTCACCTCGCTCACCCTGGCGCACGGCGCCGACGAGGTGCGCGTCCACCTGGTCGCGGGCGCGGAGCCCGGAACCGCCGTCCGGCAGAGCGGCTGGGCCGTCGCCGGCCGCAGCGCCGGGCCCGCCCCCGGGAGCACGCCGCCCGGCGCGGCCGGCTCGGCCGACGACGGCCGCCTCACCAGCGCGCTCCACCCGCTGCACGGCTTCACCACGGCCGCCGTCCTCGCCGTGCCGGACGGCACCGCCTTCGGCCCCGAGGCGGCCCTGCCGGTCCTCGGCGGCGTCCTCGCCGACGGCTCCGGCCTGCTCGTCTGCGCGGTGCGGCTCACCGCCGCCGCCGGGCTGCCGCCGCTGGACGCGACGCGGGTGCGGGTGGGCGCCGCGGAACCGGGCGCGGACACCCGCCGCCTGGACCTGACCTGGCCGGACGGCACCACCCACCGGATCCGCATCGGGGCCGGCACGGTCTCCGTCGACAGCTGAGGACCCGCCATGCCCCTCGCCCTCGCCACCCTCGGCCTGCCCGGCACCCCGCTCGACCGGGTGGTCGGCCTGGCCGCCGACCACGGCTGGCACGGCCTCGAACTGCGCTGCGCCCCCGACCAGCCGGTGCACCCGGAGCTGACCGCGCCCCGGCGCCGGGCGGCGGTGCGGCTGTTCACCCGCGCCGGGATCGTGCCGCTGACCCTCGCCTCCTACCTCGGCGTCGCGGCGCCGGGGCCGGACGGGCCGGTGGTCGCGGACCTGCGGGCCCACCTGCGGCTCGCCGCCGACCTCGGCTGCCGCCATCTGCGGGTCTTCCCGCGGGGCGGCCCCGGGGCGGGCGCGGCGGCCGACGAGGGCGCGGCGCGCCGGCTCCTCGCCGTGGCCGAGGAGGCCCGGTCGGCGGGGGTGCGGATCCTGGTCGAGACCCATGACTCGCACCGGTCGTCGGCGGCCCTCGCGGCGCTGCTCGACCGGGCCGGCCACCCCGCCGTCGGGGCGCTGTGGGACCTCCTGCACACCTGGCTGGCCGGTGAGGAGCCGCGGCGGACCCACCAGCTCCTCGGCCGCCACCTGGGCTACGTCCAGGTGAAGGACGTGGCGTCGGCCGACGACCTCACGCCGCTCGCCCCGGGCGCCGGCGTCCTCCCGATCGCCGACTGCCTGCACTTGCTGCCGCCGGACGGCTGGATCGCCTGGGAGTACGAGGCGCCCTGGCACCCCGGGGCCGCCCCGCTGGCCCCGCAGCTCGCCGCCGGGGCCCGCCACCTGGCGGCCCTGGCCCGGCAATAGCGGCCCCGGCAGGCAAGAGGGAGGCACCGGCGGGCGGCGTGCGAGGGCGGGTGCACGCCGGTGGCGTGCCGCACGCGCGGGATGTACGGCACCGGTGACGGCCTCGGATACTGCCGGTCATGAACAACGGACCAGCAGGTACCCGGCTCCTCGCCGCTCTCGCCGCCTGCGCGGCCGGCGCCTCCCTGCTGGTGGGCGTCCAGGGCGGCCCCGCGTCCGCGGAGGTCGTCTGCGGCACCCACTCGGTCGACGGCGCGATCTGGACCGAGTACACCCAGGCACCCGGTGTGCGGGAGGCCCTCGGCTGCCCCACCGGCGACGAGCTCGGCCTTCCCGACGGGGTCGGCCGCCGTCAGGCCTTCGAGCACGGCTCGATCTACTGGAGCCCGGACACCGGGGCGCACGCCGTGTGGGGTCTGGTCCTCCAGGAGTGGGGCCGGCACGGCTGGGAGGGCGGCTACATGGGCTACCCGCTCACCGACGAACTGCGGAACCCCGACGGGATCGGCGTCCGCCAGCGGTTCCAGAACGCCACGGTCTACTGGTCGCCCGGTACCGGAGCGCACGCGGTGCACGGCAACATCGGGTGGTGGTGGGGGCAGTACGGGTACGAGCGGGGCTCGTACGGCTACCCCACGAGCGACGAGTACGACACCGGCGGCGTCGGCGGCAACGTCGACGACAACAGGGGCGTCCGCCAGGACTTCCAGTACGGCAGGTACCTGCTGTGGAGCGGTGGTCAGGCCGACGCCTTCGAGGCCTGCCACACCGCGTGCATCGGCTACGGCGGCATCACCGACACGAAGTGGGTCAAGAAGACCGAGGTCTACGTCAACTGGACCGACAGCCGTCTGACGTCCGTCCACGTGACCCCGACGGACGCCGCGTTCAAGACCGTCACGGGGAACGACGACGCCGCCAGCGACGTGAACGAGGACTGGCGGCAGGTGTGGTCCAACACGGCGATGTTCCCCGGCGCCACGCCGACCGCGAAGAACTCGACCCTCCAGCAGCTGCTGTGCCACGCGCAGTTCTCCTACCCCAACGGCAGCGGTGGGCACTTCGGCGGTCCGACGTGGGATCTGGAGACCTGGCACCCCGAACTCACCGGGGACGCCGAGACGAAGCTCAAGAAGATGCTCCGCTCCGGGTGCAACTGGGAGACGGACTCGTAGCCTCCTCCGTGCCGGGACGCTCGGGCGGTCAGCCGCCGCAGGAGGTGCGCACCCGGAGGACGGGCAGCAGGGCGGTGCGGTGGACCGGCAGCTCCTCGCCTCCCGCGAGGCGCCGCAGCAGCAGGTCGAACGCCGCCTCGCCGACGGCGTGCCGGGGCGGCGCCACGGCGGTCAGCGGGGGAGCGGCGAGCGCCGCGAACACGTCGTCGTAGGCGATCAGCGCCACGTCGTCGGGCACCCGCAGCCCCCGGGCGCGCAGCAGCGGCGGCAGCCGGATCGCGTCCTGGTCGTTGTGGACGAGCACCGCGCGGGTGCCCGCGGCGACCGCGCCGGCGATCCGGTCGGCCAGCAGGACGGCGTCGGTCTGCGTTCCCTCGGAGGTGAGCGTGTCCAGCACCGGGAGCTGCGGCAGGTCCAGCAGCCGGGTCCCCTCGCGGTAGCCGGCCCGGACCTCCTCCGCCGTCCAGGAGTCGCTGCGGGCGGCCAGCAGCACGCTGTCGTGGCCGAGGCCGGCGAAGTGCCGCAGCGCCCGCAGCACGCCGTGGCGGTGGTCGGAGCCGACGGCGTCGAGCCGGGAGCCGGCGCCGTCCGGCGTCGGGGAGCGGCGCTCGACCAGCACCGCGGGGACCGGCAGGTCGTCGAGCCAGTCGCAGTCGGGGGAGCGCCGCCCGGGGAGCAGGCCCGGGGCGAGCAGCAGGCCCTCGGCACCGGACTCCAGCAGCCGCTCGACCTGGACCCGGTCGTCACCCGCCTGGTAGGGCGCGATGCCCAGGACCAGCCGGGCGCCGGCGGCGGTGGCGGCGGCGCGGGCGCCGGAGATCACCTCGTCGAAGTAGGAGCCCACCGAGGGGACCAGCAGGCCGACCGTGCGGCCGGAGCCCGCGGCGGTGCCGGCGGCGGGCTCCGCGGTCCGGCCGGCGCCGGGCTCGTCGAGCGAGACGAACCCGTGCGAGCGGACGAGCCGTCCGGCGTCGGCCAGTGCGGCGACGTCGCGCCGGACGGTGACGGCGGGGATGCCCAGCCGGTCGGCGAGGTCCTTGAGCCGCACCTGGCCGCCGAGATCGCCGACGGCCGTGACGATGAGCCGACGACGCTCCTCCCTGGACATGGCCATCCTTTCCCTCCGTGGTTCCGTGGTCTCGCCGCCTGTTGAATAGATCAAATGGTATCGTTCGATCGAATCTCGATCAAGAGAAGCGGTCTGTATCGATTGATTGACCGCCCGATCATCCTGCTCATAGGGTGCGTACCGGCGATCGATCGTCGATCTCGCCCACTGCCCCCACCCCCACCCTCACCCCCGCCCGGAGTCCCTCGCTCCGGCCCACCTCCATGCCCGCACCGACGGAGGCACCCATGGCCGACCAGGCCGCCCACCCCGCCCTGACGCTCGACGGCGACACCTTCCTGCGCGGCGGACGCCCGCACCGGATCGTCTCGGCCGCCGTCCACTACTTCCGGATCCGCCCCGAACTCTGGTCCGACCGGCTCCTGCGGCTGCGCGCCATGGGCGTCAACACCGTCGAGACCTACGTGGCGTGGAACTTCCACCAGCCCGTGCCGGGCGCCGCCGACTTCACCGGCGACCGCGACCTCGCCGCCTTCGTCCGCACCGCCGGTGACCTCGGACTCGACGTCATCGTCCGGCCCGGCCCCTACATCTGCGCCGAGTGGGAGTTCGGGGGTCTGCCGGCCTGGCTGCTGGCGGAGCCCGGACTGCGGCTGCGCCGCGTCGACGGCCCCTACCTCGCGGCCGTCGACGCCTGGTTCGACGTCCTCGTCCCGGTGCTGCTGCCGCTGCTCGCCTCGCACGGCGGGCCCGTCGTCGCCGTCGCCGTGGAGAACGAGTACGGCAGCTACGGCAACGACACCGCCTACCTGGAGCACCTGCGCGAGGGCCTGGTCCGCCGCGGCGTCGACTGCCTGCTCTTCACCGCGGACGGCGCCGAGGACGGCTTCCAGCTGGGCGGCCGGCTGCCCGGACTGCTCACCACCGGCACCTTCGGGTCCCGTCCCGAGGAGTCGCTGGACTGCCTGCGCCGCCACCAGCCGGTCGGCCCCCTGGTCTGCATGGAGTACTGGACCGGCTGGTTCGACCACTGGGGCGTGCCGCACCACCTGCGCGACCCGCAGGAGTGCGCCGACGTCCTCGACCGGATGCTCGCCGCCGGCGCCTCGGTCAACATCTACATGGGCCACGGCGGCACCAACTTCGGCTGGTGGAACGGCGCCAACCACGACGGGACCAGCTACCAGCCCGACACGACGAGCTACGACTACGACGCCCCGGTCGGCGAGGCCGGCGAACTCACCACCAAGTTCCACCTGTTCCGCGAGGTCATCGAGCGCCACCAGGGACCCAATCCGCACCAGCCGCCGCCGCCGCCCGCCCGGCTCGCCCCGCAGAGCGTCCCGGTCGCCTCCGGCGCCGCCCTGCTCGCCTCCCTCGACGACCTCGCCACCGTCCACCGCGGCGCCGAGCCCGAGCCGATGGAGGTCTACGGCCAGAACTTCGGCCTGATCCACTACCGCACCCGCCTGCGCGGCCCGCTCGCCCACGGGGAACTGCGCGTCGACGGACTCGCCGACCGCGCCCAGGTCTTCCTGGACGGCGCCCCGATCGGCGTGCTCGAACGGGACCGCCCCGACGAGGCGCTCCCGGTCACCGTGCCGGCCGGCGGAGCGGTGCTCGACCTGCTGGTGGAGAACATGGGGCGGATCAACTACGGGCCGCTGCTGCACGACCGCAAGGGGATCACCGGGGGCGTGCGGATCGACCGCCAGTACCAGTTCGGCTGGGAGGTCCGCCCACTGCCGCTCGACGACCTGAGCACCCTGCGCTTCACCCCGGGACCGCACGCGGGCGAGGGCCCCGTCTTCCACCGGGCCTGGCTGGCCGTCGAGGAACCGGCCGACGGCTTCCTCGCCCTGCCGGGCTTCACCAAGGGCATGGTCTGGCTGAACGGCTTCGCCCTGGGCCGCTTCTGGGACCGCGGCCCGCAGCGCACCCTCTACGCCCCCGCGCCGCTGTGGCACCCGGGCGCCAACGAGGTGGTCGTCCTCGAACTCCACCGGCCGGGTACCCGGATCGAGCTGCGGGACGGCCCCGACCTCGGCCCGACGGCCCCGCAGTGGACGCCCGCGGACTGAGCCTGACCGCCCCGGCCCCGACGCGCCCGCCGAAACCGGCACCCGCGCCGGGGCCGGGGCGGCTGATCGCGACCCGATCGTGTCCCGATCACGGCCTGACCGAATGGTAGATTCCTGTCCGCGTTGCGCAGATCACTTCGCACCGACCGGAGCAAGGCGCAGGGAGTGACATGTCGATCTCGGCCGACGAACGCCGCAGCCGCATCCTCGAAACCGTGCAGGGCCTCGGCTCGGTCCGGGTCGCGGAGCTGGCGGAGCGCCTGGCGCTCCCGGCGGTCACCGTGCGCCGCGACGTCGCGGCACTCGCCGACGCCGGCCTGCTCCGCCGCTCCCACGGCTCGGTGTCCTGGGCGGCGGCCGCCCCGCAGAGCGGTCCGGCGCGCGGTGAGGCACCGTCACTCGGACTGCTCGTCCCCGCGGTCGGCCAGTACTTCGACGAGGTGATCGCCGGGGCCCGGGCCGCCGCCGCCCAGGCCGGCGCCCACCTGGTGCTCGGCATCTCCTCGTACGAGGCGAGCGCCGACCAGGTCCAGGTGGAACAGCTGCTCAAGTCGGGCGTCAAGGGGCTGCTGCTCGCGCCCAACTGGACCCCCGCCGACACCCCGGGCCGCGGGGACTGGGTCGAGGACCTCCCCGTCCCGGCCGTCCTGGTGGAGCGCCGCCCGGCGCCGGGCAGCCCGGCGGAGGAGCTGGACTCGGTCGCCTCCGACCACCGCCACGGCGTGCTGCTCGCCGTGCGCCACCTCGCCGGACTCGGCCACGGCTCCGTCGCGCTGGTCGCCCGCCGGGACACCTGGACGGCGCACGAGATCCGCCGGGGCTACGCCGAGAGCTGCGAGCTGCTGGGCCTTCCCGCCGAGCCCGTCATCGACATCGTGAACCCGGTGGCGGACGCCGAGGCGGTGGCGGACGCCCTGACCGAGGCCTGCGCGCGCGGTGTCCAGGCGGCGCTGGTCCACAACGACCAGGACGCGATCCAGCTGCTGCCGCTGCTGCGGGTCCGCGGCATCCAGGTGCCGGACCAGCTGGCGGTGGTCAGCTACGACGACGTGCTCGCGGCCCTCGGCGCTCCGCCGCTGACGGCGGTCGCCCCGCCGAAGCGGGCCGTCGGCTCCGAGGCGGTGGCGCTGCTGCTGCGCCGTCTCGGCGGTGACGACCCGTTCCCGGTCCACCACCTCCTGCTGCTGCCGAGGCTGACGGTCCGCGAGTCCTGCGGCGCCCGCACCGCCTGACACGGCTCCGCGGTTCGCCCCGGCCCTCGACCCCCGGTTCCCCGAACTTCTACAGTCCTGTAGATTCTCGCTGGTGGCGGCCGTCGGCGCGGGCCCGGCCCGGCCTGCCCGGGTGCGGTGTCCGGCCGTCCGGCGCGCCCGTCGGAGCCGACAGAGACGACAGGAGTAGCAGTGAGTTCGCGTGTGCTCGCGAAGATCGCCCCCGCCCTCGTACTGGTCGGGCTGGTGCTGGGCTCGCCCGGCGCCGCCCAGGCCGCACCCGCCGTCGCCCGGGCGGTGCCCGCCGTCACCCAGGTGGCCGCCACCCAGGCCGCCGGCCCCGGGACCGCCGCGCAACCCGGCGGCGAGCGGCCGGAGGCCGTCCGGACCGCGGGCGACCGCGCCGCGCTCGCGGCCGGTGACACCAAGGAGAAGAAGAAGGGCGGCTTCTTCAAGAAGCTCGGCATCGCCGCCCTGGTCGTCGTGCTGCTGATCGTGCTGTTCTTCGTCGCGCTCGTCGTGGCGATCGTGTTCGCGCTGCGCCGGATCTTCCGCCGCCGCCGGGAGGCGTGACCGGACCGGCCGGCCCGCCGGCGGCGAGCAGGTCGTCCGGGGGCGCGGACCCGACGCGGCGGCAACTGGTCATGGACCCCGGCGACCGCGTCAGGCGGGACGTGCGGCCGCCGGCCGCGGTCGGCCGCATCGGGGACGGCGCCGCCGGGGCTGCGTCCGGCGATGGCCGGCGTGGTGACGCCGTGTTCGCGCAGTCGGCGGCCGGGATCCGTGGCGGCCGGCGCGCCGAAGCGGGTCCGGCGTGCGGCGCGGTTGCCCGCCCGGCGCGTCGGGCGGCGCGTGGACGGCGGTGGCGGCGTCCACGTGGTGCGGGAGGCGGTGCGGAGTTGGCGGTCAGCCGCGGCCGGGAGCCGGGTCCGGCAGGTGCCGCGGCGTCAGGTCGCCGCGCGGCAGCAGCAGCGGACTGGCCAGGATGAGCAGCCCCGCCGCCGCGATGGCGGTGCGCGGGCCGGTGGCGTCGGCGAGCAGTCCGCCGAGCGCGGTGAGGAGGGCGATGGACGTCTGCTGGGCGACGGACCAGGCCGACAGGGTGCGGGCGACCAGCCACTGGGGCGTGTGTTCGAGCCGGTAGGTGGCGAGCACCGGGTTGTACAGACTCATGTGCACGACGATCGCCAGCTCGACGGCGATCACGGTGACCAGGCCGACGACGCCGGGGCGGACGAGGACCAGGCCGATCAGCCAGACCGCCCGCAGGGTGCCGACGGTGCGGAACACCCGCTGCCGGCCGTGGCGGGCCACCACGCGGGCGGCCAGCCGCGAGCCGAGGAGGCCGCCGAGGCAGGGGACGGCGAAGGCGAGGCCGTACTGCCAGGGCGCGAACCCGAGCCGGCCGAGCAGGAGCACGGCCAGCAGCGGCTCGGTGGCCATGATCAGGCCGGAGACCAGCATGTTGTTGAGGCAGAGCGCCCGCAGCCCGGGCTCGCCCATCAGGTGCCGCCAGCCGTCCAGCACGGCGCCCGGCCCCACCCGGCCCGCGCCGGCCGGTCGCGGCGCCTCCTCCCGGCCCCGGATCGCGGCGATGCCGAGCGCGGAGAGCAGGTAGCTGAACGCGTCGGCGAGCACGGTGGTGACCGGCCCGAACAGGCCGATCGCCGCCCCGCCCAGCGGCGGTCCGATCGCGATGGAGCTCCAGTTCGTGGACTCGAAGCGGGCGTTGGCCACCAGCAGGTCCTCCGGCCGGACGAGCGCCTTGAGGTGGGCGCCGCTCGCCGCGTTGAACGCGATCCTGGCGGCGGCGACCACGGCGGAGACCACCAGCAGCTGGACGAAGCCGAGCCGGCCGACGGCGTGGGCGACGGGCACCGAGGCCATGGCGGCGCAGCGCACCAGGTCCGTCGCGATCATGACCGGGCGTTTGCGCCGGAACTCCACCCACGGTGCGAGCGGCACCGCGATCAGCGCGCCGACCGCGGGCCCCACCGCCGACAGCGCGGCCACCTCGCCGGGACCGGCGTGCACCACCAGCACGGCGATCAGCGGCAGGGCCCCGAATCCCAGCCCGGATCCGTAGGCGCTCGCCGCGTAGGCCGCCCACAGCCAGCCGAACTGCCGGCCCAGCGCTCTCCTGCCCGTCATGCCGCGCACGCTCCCCTTCGCCGTCCCGACCGAACAAACCGGCGTTGACCGGGGAGAGCCAAGCGCTCCGGAGAAGCGCAGGTCAAACAACCTGCTCACCGGATCCGCACAACCTCCGGTTGTTCACTAAGGTGGGCCGGCATGGACCTCGAAGCTGTACGCACCTTCGCCGCCGTCGCGGAGGCGGGCCAGTTCCAGAAGGCCGCCGCCGACCTGTCGATCACCCAGCAGGCCGTCTCCAAGCGCATCGCCGCGCTGGAGCGCGACCTGGGCGTGCGGCTGTTCGACCGCACGCCCAGGGGCGCCGAGCCGACCATCGACGGGCGGGCGTTCCTGCCGCACGCGCGCGAGCTGCTGCGCGTCGCCGAGCGCGCGGTCGCCTCCGTGCACGCCGGCCGCCGTCCGCTGCGCGTCGACGTGATCAACCTCCGCGGCGCCGCGTCCGGCCTGCTGCGCGGCTTCCACCGCGCGCACCCCGGCACCGAGCTGGACGTGCTGACGCTGCTGGAGATCGAGGCCGCCGTCACCGCGATCCGCTCGGGCACGATCGACGCGTCCTTCCGGGCGGTCGCGATGCCGGGCCGGCCCCTTCCCGAGGACCTGGCGTCCGTCCGGGTGGTCGACGAGCCGCTCCAACTCCTCACCGGCCCCGGCCACGCGCTGGCGGACGCCCGGTCGGTGACCCTCGCCGAGCTGGCCGGGCACCGGATCTGGATGCCCGGCATGCTCCCCGGCAGCGAGTGGGCCGCCTACTACGACGACCTCGTGGCGGAGTTCGGCCTCACCATCGAGGCGACCGGCCCCAACTTCGGCTCCGAAGCGCTCCTGGACACCGTCGCCGACACCCCGGCGCTGGCCACCTTCATGGGCGCGCACACCCGCCTCGTCTGGCCCGCCGGCCACGGCCTGCGCCTCGTCCCGGTCGCCGACCCCGCGCCCGTCTACCCGCACGCCCTGCTCTGGCACCGCGACAACCTCCACCCGGCCCTGGCCGCCCTCCGCACCCACCTCGCCGCCACCGGAGCCGTCCACGACGCCCCCGGCACCTGGCGCCCGCGCTGGGTGGTCCCGGGCTGACCGCCGCGCCGCCGTGCTCCCGCGCTCGGCCGGGGACCGCGCGCCACCGGCGCGGTGTGCGGCCCCCGGGCTCAGGCGAGGGCGGCGACCAGCAGGGCGAAGGCGGCGATGATGACGGCGACGCGGGCGTAGTGGTAGCGGTCCCAGCGGTTCATCTGCTCCTTCCAGTCCTCGGGTCGGTTCTCGGGGGTCCACGTCTTGCCCTGGTCGTTGATCGGGACGAGCAGCAGCACCGACATGAGCACGCTGACGATCAGCAGCCCGCCGGCGGTGACGACGAGGCCGGCGCCGTGGTGGTGCCATCCGGCGACGGCCCATGCCGCGACGAGGACGAGCGAGGTGATGTACCAGACCGGCATCACGGCGCCGAGCATCCGGCCCCCGTGGGCGCGGCCGAGCTGGCCGCTGTCGCCGGGGAGTGCGTCGAGGATCCGGTTGACGACGAAGGCGACGGAGAACTCCACCCCCACCATCACGCCGACGGACACGGTGGTGAACACCTGGAGTGCGTTGAGCATGATGACCCCTCCTGGGATCTAGCGCTGCTAGCTGATGAGGCAACGCTAGACCTGCTGTCGCTCGATTGTCTAGCGGTGCTAGGATCGGGTCATGTCGGTACAGGAACGCAAGCAGCGCGAACGGGCGGAACGCGAACGCCTCATCGTGGCGACGGCCCGCGAACTCGCCGAGCAGCAGGGCTGGGACGCGGTCACCACCCGCCGGCTCGCCGAGCGCATCGAATACAGCCAGCCCGTCCTCTACAGCCACTTCCGCGGCAAACGCGAGATCATCGGCGCCGTCGCCCTGGAGGGCGCCGCCGAGATGGCCGTGGCGCTGCGGGCCGCGACCTCCGCCGCGGACGGCCCCCGCGGCCGGGTCACCGCCCTCGCCCACACCTACCTCGACTTCGCCGCCCGCAACCCGGCGGTCTACGACGCCCTGTTCCGGCTCGACGGTGGCCTGGCCTTCGCGGACGAGGACACCCCGGAGCCTCTGAAGGACGCCTTCGCCGCCCTGCTGGAGAGCCTCGCCGAGGTCGCCGGGGACGGTGTCCACCCGGGACTGTTCACCGAGGTGTTCTGGGCGGCCCTGCACGGACTGGCCACCCTGACCAGGGAGCGACGGCTCCCGCCGGAGGAGACCGGGCGCAGGGTGGAGCTGCTGGTGGACCGGCTCGCCGTGCTGTGACCCACCGCACCGGCGTCGGCAGCGGTGTCCAGTCGGCGAACTCACCGGCGGCGTATTCTCCGGGCGGTTTCCCCGCGCACCGTTGACCGCCGGCGCCGCGCGGCGCTTGGCTCTCCTCGGGCCCGCCGGCACGGGGAGCAGGGGGCGGGCCGGACTCGACCATCCGGGGAGGACGCATCACCATGCAAGCGAGCAACCGAACGGGCCGCATCCGCCGCACGGCACGAGCCGCCGCCCGCGTGCTCGCGGTGGCCGCGGCGGTCGCCGCCGGCGCCGCGCCGGCCCAGGCCGCCCCCGCCTGGGGCCGCACCGTCCAGGCCGACCTCGGCGCGGACGGGGCCCGGGCCGACCGGCAGTCGACGGGCCTGGGCATCAGCGGCAACGGCCGCTACGCGCTGTTCGGCTCGTCCGCGACGAACCTGCTCCCGGGCGCGGCGGCCCCCGCGTTCGGCCTGTACGTCCGCGACCTGCGGACCGGGCGGACCGAACTCGTCAGCCGGGCCGACGACGGCACCCCGTCGGCCGCCGTCGACGAGACGGCGGGGATCAGCGGCGACGGCCGCTACATCGCCTTCTCCGCCGAGGCGGACGGCGTCCACAACGTCTACGTCCGCGACCGCGTCCGGGGCCGCACCACGCGGGTCACCACCGGAACGGCGAGCGCCGAGGGGCGGGACAACGGCGCCTACCACCCGGCGATCAGCGCGGACGGCCGGCGCATCGTCTTCATGTCGGCCCGCGCCGACGTCGTCCCCGGCGCCCCCGCGGCTCCGGACACCCGCAACATCTACGTCACCGACCGCCTCACCGGCGCCACCCGCCTGGTCACCGTCGGAGCCGACGGGCAGCCGGCCGACGCCGACTCGGACCGTCCGACGATCAGCGCGGACGGCAGGACGGTCGGCTTCGGCTCCCGGGCGAGCAACCTGCTCCCGGCGGCGGCGGGCGGGACCACCGCCGGCCTGCTCCGGCCGCGCTACACCACCCTCTACGCCACCGACCTGCACCGCGGCACCACCGTCGTCGCCGCACTCGCACCCGACGGAACGCCCGGGCCGGCGGACCCGGTGCTGCGTTTCAGCCCCGACGGCCGCTACGCCGTCTACGCCCTCGCCGCGCCTCCGCTGCCGCACGGCAAGGCCCGTACCGAGCTCTTCGTCCGGGACCTGCGGACGGACCGGGTGCGGAGCATCAGGACGTCCGCCAACCCGGACGCGATCTGCTGGGCGGACGCGTCGGCGGCCGTCACCGCCGACGACCGGTGGATCTACTTCTCCGGCGGCTGCTCCGACACGGTCATCCCCGCGAGCCGGGCGCGCTACGACCTCCACCGCCAGGACCTGGCCACCGGGCGCACCGAACTGCTCACCACGGCCGCGGACGGCTCGCCGCAGGACGGCGCCGCCGTCAGCCCGTTCGTGACCGCCGACGGCCGCACGGTGCTGTTCAGCGACAGCAGCACCAACCTCCTCCCCGGGGACCCCGGCCCCTACGACTGGCACGTCTACGTCCGCTCACTCACCCGCGGCTGACCCGCGGTGCCCGGGCCGGTCATGGCCCGGGCACCACCCGGCCACGCGTCCCCGGCGCCGGAAGACCGGGGGAAGCCCCTGGTCACCCTCCCGAAGCCACCCGGGGAAGCCGCCGCGCCACCGCGTCGGCGAGGCGTTCGAACTCGGCCCGCAGGAACGGCGACGCGAGGCGCGCCGGCCCGTGGAACCGCAGCCGCGCACGGTAGACGACCACCGCGCGGTTCCCGGAGGCCCGGACCGTGATGTCGTCGGTGGCCGTGACGGTCCGGTTGCGCCCGACGAACACCAGGCGGCCGGGCTCGTACCGCTCCAGGCGGTAGTGGAGCTCGGTCCGCCGCCCCCTGAACCTGGAGACGTTGCGCCAGGACGCCCCTTCCGCCAGGGCGGCGCCGTCCAGGCGCACGCAGCTCTCGGTGCCCGGATCCCACTGCGTCGCGTGGCCGAAGTCCGCCAGGTAGCGCAGGACCTCCCCGGCAGGCCGGTCCACGACCATGGTGCGCTCCACGCTGATCATCGGGCCTCGTGAAGTCGGCGGACGATGTCCATCAGTGCTCCCGGAATCTCGGCTGCCATGACCCGTCTCCGCCTCCCACCCTGGGACCGGTGGCCCGCCGGTGGCAGCCGCAGCGTTGGTGCAGCGGTCGCGGCGCCTTCCCCGGCGAGGGCGGTCCGATCCGCGGCGTCGCCGTCTCCGAAGCACCGGGGTGGAAGCCCCGCGTCCGCGCGGAGCGGGAAGGAGCGGGCGAGATGTCACTGGACGCGACCGAGGTGGTCGTCGTGGGCGCGGGCCTGGCCGGCCTCGCGTGTGCGCTGGACCTGACGGCGGCCGGCCGGGACGTGCTGCTCGTCGAGGCCGCCGAGGAGGTGGGCGGCCGGATGCGCACCGACGTGGTGCGGGGCTTTCGCCTGGACCGGGGCTTCCAGGTGTTCAACACCTCCTATCCGCAGGTGAAGCGCCGTCTGGACCTGCGCGCCCTACGGTTGCACCCGTTCACCGCCGGGTTCTTGACCGCCGGCGCCCGAGGCTCGCACCGCGTGGTGGACCCGACCAGGCACCCGGGCCGGAGCCGCGACCTGCTGCCCGGTCGGCTGATGCCCCTGCGCGACCTGGCGGCGCTCGGGCTGCTCGGGGCGTGCGACGCGGTGCTGCCGGCCGGCGTGCTCAAGCGCCTGCCGGAGACCAGCACCGCTCGGGCGCTGCGGGCCGCCGGCGTGTCGCGGCGCACCCTGGACACGCTGCTCGCACCGTTCCTCGCCGGGATCTTCCTGGAGGAGGAACTGGAGACCTCCAGCCGGATGTTCCACCTGGTGTGGCGCAGCCTGGTGCGAGGGAGCCTGTGCCTGCCGCGCGACGGCATCGGCGCCGTCCCGCGGCAGCTGGCCGACAGGCTGCCGGAAGGACGGCTGCTGCTCGGCGCGCCGGTGGACCGGGTGACGGCCGACGGCGTGGCGCTCGCCGACGGGTCGGTGCTGCGGGCCGGCGCGGTCGTGGTGGCGACCGGGATGGCGCGGGCCGCCCGTCTGCTGCCGGGCCTGCCGGTCCCGGCGGGCCGGGCGGTGACGACGTTCTACCACGCGGCGCCGGCCGCCCCGCTTCGTGAGCCGACGCTCGTCGTGGACGCGGATCGGCACCTGCTGAACACGGTGGTGCTCTCGGAGGTCGTCCCCGGCTGCTCGCCGGACGGACGCGCGCTGGTGTCGACCTCGGTGCTGGGAACGGACGCCGACGAGGAGGCGGCCCGGACTCGCGCGGGCGAGCTGTACGGGGCCGACACCTCGCGGTGGCGGCTGCTGGCCGACTACCGGATCGCCGACGCCCTGCCGGCCGGACCCGCCCCGCTCGCGCTCAGCCGCACCACCCGGTTCGCACCGGGCCGTTACGTGTGCGGGGACCACCGGGCGACGGCGTCGGTGCAGGGGGCGCTGGCCTCGGGCGCGCGGGCGGCCCGGGAGGTGTCGGCCGATCTGGACCGCGCCCGCCTCGCCCGGCCCGCCGTGCGCGGGGGCGCCGGCCGGTGATCACCCCCGCTCGGGCAAACGCTGCACAAACGCTTCGACTGCGCCCCGCGCTCCGGACCGCTGCAGCGTGGAACCGTGACCCCAGCCGCACAGTGCCACCCCGACCCGCGCGTCGCCGACGCTCCGGCCACGACGACCGAGGACCTGGCCCGCCTTCTGGCGAGCTCGGCGGGCGGGGACGACGCGGCGTACGAGCGGCTGTACCGCGCGGTCGCCGGGCCGGTGTACAGGGTCGCCCTGCGCACGCTGCGCAGCCCCGCCCACGCCGAGGAAGTGGCCCAGGAGGTCCTGCTGGAGGTGTGGCGCACCGCGGCGGCCTACCGGCCCGAGCGCGGATCCGTGCTGGCCTGGGTGCTCACCATCGCGCACCGCCGGGCGGTGGACCGGGTGCGGTCCGCCCGGGCGGCGGCCGAGCGGGACCTCCGCGCCGCGCTGAGGGAGCCGGTGGACGACGAGCCGCCGGACGTCCGGGTGGCGCGCTCGCTGGACGGGCTGCGGGTGAGGGCGGCTCTCGAACGGCTGAGCGGGGTCCAGCGCGAAACGGTGGTGCTGGCCTACTACGCCGGGTACTCGCAGCGGGAGATCGCGGATCTGCTGGACGTGCCGCTGGGGACCGTGAAGACCAGGACCCGTGACGCCCTGATCCGGCTCAGGGCCGTGGTCGGCCCGTGCGACCGGGCAGCGCCGCGGCCGCCCGCCGCCCGGGCCGTGCCCGTGACCCCCGGAACACCCCCGACCGCGCGAGGACGTCATGACCCCCGACCGAGACCTGCTCACCCACGGGCGCCCGGTGCCCGCGAGTCCTCCCACCGGGCCGCCCGAGGGCGAGGGACCGACGTGCGCGGTCAGGTCCACCCCGGAGCGGGCGGAACTCCGCTCGGCACGGCCCGGTTGGATTCCCCCGCCGGTGATCGCCACCATGGTGGTGTGCTGCCAGGGGTTCACCGTGGGAAGGATCGCCGGATGGTGACGTCGACGGCCGGCGGCGACACCGGACGGCAGGGCGGCGAACCGCCCGCGGCGTCCCGCCCACCGGAGGACGTGGGGCTGCCGACCGGCGGCGTGGCCCAGCGCCTCGGCGTGTCGCCCACCACCATCCGCTCCTGGGAGCGCCGCTACGGCATCGGCCCGGCCCACCGTGAGGCGGGGCACCACCGCCGCTGGAACCACCAGGACATCGCCGTGCTGGAGGCCATGTGCCGCCTGACGGCCCGGGGGGTGCCGCCGGGCGAGGCCGCCCGCGCCGCGCTGGCCGAACGCGCCGCCGCACACCGCGGCACCGGCCCGGTGGATCCTTCCGGGGAACCCGGTACGGCCGCCCGCGGCGGTGCGCGGTCCGCCCCGGGTCCCGGCCCCGGCGGGAGCAGGGCCCTGCGGGTCGGGGCGGTGCGCCCGGAATGCCGGGGCCTCACACGGGCGGCGGTGCGGCTCGACGCGCCGGAGGTCGCCGGGATCCTGCGCGAATCCGTCGGCACCCTCGGCGTGATCGACGCCTGGACCGAGGTCATGATGCCCGCCCTGCGGGCCGCGGGCCGCAAGTGGGCGGCGGACGGCGAGCAGTACGTCGAGGTCGAGCACCTGCTCTCGTGGCACGTCTCCAGCGTGCTGCGCGGCGTGGCGGTGGACGCCGTCACCGCGAGGCCGGTGCCGCCGGTGCTCCTGGCGGCCGCGCCCGGCGAACAGCACAGCCTCCCGCTCGAGGCGACGGCCGCCGCGCTGGCCGAGCGCGGCCTGCCGTACCGCATGCTCGGCGCGGCCGTCCCGCCCCGGGCACTGCTCGACGCCGTGCACCGGATCGGCCCGGTCGCGGTGATGGTCTGGTCCCAGGACCGGCGTACCGCCGACCGCGAGCTCGTACGCCGGGTCGCCGCCAGCACGTGGGGCCCGCGCGGTTCCCGCGGCCGGGCGCTGGTGGTGGCCGCCGGACCCGGCTGGGCCCGCACCCGGCCGACGGCCGGCACCGCGCGCCCCCGCACCCTCCGGGACGCCGTGGACCTCCTCGAACGGGCGGTCACGGCCTGACACCCGCGCCCTCGCCCGGGGTGACGCGCCGTCGGAAAACCGGACCCAATCCGCTGCGCGGTCGGCTCCGAAGAATCGGTGCAACGACAGTGCAGGCCGCCTGACGGCCCCGCCGGGAGGGACCCTCATGACCACGTTCGACACCGTCTCCGCCGACCGGGCCGGCCCCATCGCGCAGAACGGCGAACGACCGCGCCGGGTGGTGGTCGTGGGATCCGGTGTCGCCGGACTCACGGCGGCGTACCGGCTGACCCGGGCCGGCGTACGGGTCACGCTGTTCGAGGCCGACGCACGACTCGGCGGCCACGCCCACACCCAGGAGGCCACCGGGGCGGACGGCCGGGCGCTGGCCCTCGACACCGGCTTCCTCGTCCACAACGAGCGCACCTACCCCCATCTGCTGCGGCTCTTCGCCGAACTCGGCGTCCGCACCCGCGACACCGAGATGAGCATGTCCGTGCGGTGCGACGGCTGCGGCCTGGAGTACGCGGGCGCGCGCGGCCCCGGCGGACTGTTCGCCGGGACGGACGCCCTGGTCCGTGGCCGCTACCTGTGGATGCTCACCGAGGTCCCCCGGTTCCACCGGCTCGCCCGCCGTCTGCTGGCCGACCCCTCGGCGGGCGATCCGGGTCTGCGCGAGTTCCTCACCGCCGGGGGCTTCTCGCCGTACTTCGTCAGCCACTTCATGACCCCGGTGGTCTCCGCCGTGTGGTCCTGCGCCCCCGATCTGGCGGGTGACTACCCGGCGCGCTACCTGTTCACCTTCCTCGACAACCACGGGATGCTCTCGTTGACCGGCTCGCCGACCTGGCGCACCGTCGTCGGCGGCTCGCGCACGTACGTCGACAGGATCGCCGAACGCCTCGCGGCCGTCCGCCGGTCGACGCCCGTGCGCGCCGTGCGCCGGCACCCGGACGGCGTCACCGTGGTGACCGCGGACGGACACCGCACGGAGGCCGACGCCGTGGTGATCGCCACCCACGCCGACCAGGCGCTGCGGCTGCTCGCCGACCCGACCGCCGCCGAGTCGAGCGTCCTCGGTGCCTTCACCTACTCGCGCAACCCGACCGTGCTCCACCGCGACCCCGCCGTCCTGCCCGCCGCCCGCCGGGCCCGCGCTTCGTGGAACTACCGGATGCCCCGGTGCGGCACCCCCGCCGGCGGGGTCCGGGTCAGCTACCACCTCAACCGGCTCCTGCGGCTGGACACCGCCGAGGACTACCTGGTCACCCTCAACGAGGACCGTCAGCACCCCGTCCCCGAGCACCTGGTGGTCTCCCGCGCCGTGTACGAGCACCCGGTGTACACCGCGCGCACGGTCGCCGCGCAGCACAGGCTGCCCGGGCTCAGCGCGGGGCGGACCGCCTTCGCCGGTGCCTACCACGGCTGGGGGTTCCACGAGGACGGCTGCCGCTCCGGCATCGAGGCCGCCGGGGCCCTGCTGGGGGTGAACGCGCCGTGAGGCCGTTGCCCGGGCCGTGGGGCGCGGTCCTCTACGACACCCGCACCACCCACGTCCGCACCGCGCCCCGGCGCCGGTCGTTCCGGCACCGCGGCTACCTGTGGCTGGTGGACATCGACCGGCTCCCGCCCGTCCCGGGGCCGCTCCGGCCGCTGGCCCGGTTCCGGCACGAGGACCACGTGCCGGACCGTGACCGGCGGAAGGCGACGATCCGCCGGTCCCTGGACGGCTACCTCGCCGGCCACGGGGTCCGGCTCGGCGGCGGACAGGTCCTGATGCTGACCCAGGCCCGGTCGCTGGGACACGTCTTCAACCCGCTGACGGTCTACTGGTGCCGCGACGGTGCGGGCCGGCCACTGTGCACGGTCGCCGAGGTCCACAACACCTACGGCGGCCGGCACCGCTACCTGCTGCCCCCCGATCCCGGCGGCCGTGGCGAGACCCTCAAGGACTTCTACGTCTCCCCGTTCCTCCCCGTCGACGGCCGCTACCGGATGGTGCTGCCCGAGCCGGGGGAGCGGCTCGATCTCACCGTCCACCTGGACCTCCCGGCGGGCCGCGCCTTCACCGCCACCGTCCGCGGCACCGCGCGGCGGGCCGGCCCCGCCGCCCTGCTGGCCGCGGCGCTCACCCACCCCTTCGCCACCTGGGCCGTCAGCCTGCACATCCGCTACCGGGGCATTCGCCTGTGGCTCGGCGGCCTGCCCGTCCACCCCCGCCAGACGACCGGCTCCCGGCGCGCCGAGCGCGCCGGGCCCACCGAAGAGGTGCCCGCCCCATGACCACCACGGCTTCCCCGGCGAGGCCCGCGCCCGTCGTCGATCCCGCCCGCTGGCCGGACGTGGCCCGGGTGCCGCACGTACCGCTGCGCGCCGCCCTGGCCGGGCGGCTGCTGCACCGGGCGGCCGCGCGCCGCGGCCTGCGCGTCGAGCTCCCCGACGGCCGGACCCTGCGGCCGGCCCCGGCCGACGCGCCGGTCCTGCGGCTGCACCGCCCGGGGGACTTCCTGCACCGGATCGGCGCCGGCGGCCTGATCGGCTTCGGCGAGTCCTACCAGGCCGGCGACTGGGACAGCCCCGACCTGGTCGCGCTGCTGACCGAACTGGCCACCGCCCCCGAGACACTGGTGCCGGCCGGCACCCAGTGGCTGCGCCGGCTGCACGTCCGGCGCCCGCCGACGGCGGAGCTCCCGACGGCGGCGAACGCGCCCCGCAACATCCACCGGCACTACGACCTGTCCAACGACCTGTTCGCCCTGTTCCTCGACCCGACGATGACCTACTCCTCGGCGGTCTTCCCCGTCGGCCCGGGCCCGGTGCCGCTCGTGACCCGGGACGTCCTGCCCGCCGCCCAGCACCGCAAGATCGACCGCCTGCTCGACCTGGCCCGCGTCGGCCCGGGCACCCGGCTGCTGGAGATCGGCACCGGCTGGGGCGAACTCGCCGTGCGGGCGGCGGCCCGCGGCGCCCGGGTGGTCAGTCTCACCCTCTCCGAGGAGCAACTCCTCCTCGCCCGCCGCCGGATCGCCGACGCGGGTCAGGCGGGGCGGGCCGAGGTCCGGCTGTGCGACTACCGCGCCGCCGAGGGCGCGTACGACGCCGTGGTCAGCGTGGAGATGATCGAGGCGGTGGGACGGCCCTTCTGGCCCGAGTACTTCGCCACCCTCGACCGCGTCCTCGCCCCGGGCGGGCGGGTCGCCCTGCAGGCGATCACCATGCCGCACGACCGGATGCTCGCCACCAGCCGCACCTACACCTGGATCCTCAAGTACGTCTTCCCCGGCGGCCGGATCCCCTCCCTGCGCGCCGTCGAGGAGACGGCGGCCCACGCCACCCGGCTGCGGGTGGTCCGCGCCGACGCCTTCGGGCCGCACTACGCCGAGACCCTGCGACTGTGGCGCGAGCGCTTCACCGAACGCTCGGCCCAGGTCGCGGACCTCGGCTTCGACGAGGTCTTCCGGCGGACGTGGGAGTTCTACCTCGCCTACTCGGAGGCCGGCTTCCGCTCCGGCTACCTGGACGTCCACCAGGTGCTGCTCGCCCGCGAGGGGGTGGGGCCGTGAACGCCGGTGCCTTCGCTCTCGGCCTCGCGGTCGCAGCCACCGTCGTGCTGTCCGTCATGCTCGCGGCCTTCGGTGTCGGGGTGCGCACCGGGCGCCACCGCGGTGTGGACGTCGCCTGGGGGCTGGCCTTCACCGCCGTGGCGGTGAGCGGACACGTGCTGTCGGACGGCCACGGCGACGCCGGACGCCGGCTGCTCGCCACCGTGCTCGTCGCCGTCTGGGGCCTGCGGCTGTCCGCGCACATCCGGCGGCGTGCCCGGGGCGCGCCCGAGGACCCGCGCTACGCCCGGATGCTCGCCCGCGCCCCCGAGGGCCCGGCCCGCACCCGGTACGCGCTGCGGAAGGTCTACCTGCTCCAGGGCGCCCTGGTGTGGTTCGTCTCCCTTCCCGTCCAGGCCGCCCAGTACATTCCCCGGCCGCCGGGCCCGCTCGCCTGGGCGGGCACCGCGGTGTGGGCGGTCGGCCTGACCTTCGAGGCGGTGGGGGACCGGCAACTCGCCCGGTTCAAGGCCGACCCCGCCAACCGCGGCCTGATCATGGACCGGGGCCTGTGGCGCTACACCCGCCACCCCAACTACTTCGGCGACGCCTGTGTGTGGTGGGGGCTGTTCCTGCTCGCCGCCGACACCCCCGCCGGCTGGGCGTTCGTCCTCAGCCCGCTCCTGATGACCTGGCTGCTGGCGTTCGGCAGCGGCAAGCCGCTGCTGGAACGGCAACTGGGCGCACAGCGCCCCGGCTGGTCCGCCTATGCGGCCCGTACCAGCGGCTTCGTACCGCTGCCACCGCGCCGGAACCCGAGCATCCCGACCACACCCCCCGTGAGGCCCCACCCGTGACCGTGTCGATCGCCCTGTTCACCCAGGACCTGCGTCTGCACGACAACCCCGTCCTGCACGCCGCCTGTGCCGCGGCCGACGAGGTCGTGCCGCTGTTCGTCCTCGACCCCGCGGTCGAGAACGGCGGATCCGCCGCCCCCAACCGCACGGCGTTCCTCGCGGACTGCCTCGCCGACCTGGACGCCTCGCTGCGCCGGATCGGCTCCCGGCTGACCGTGCGCCGCGGTGAACCCGCGGAGCAGACGGCGCGTGTCGTCGCCGCGACCGGCGCCGCCACCGTGCACGTCGCCGCCGGTGTCAGCCGTTTCGCCCAGCGCCGTGAGACCCGGTTGCGTGAGCTCCTCGGAGACCGCCTCCAGGCGCACGACGGTTCCACGACGGTGGTGCCGCCCGGGCGGGTCGCCCCCGCCGGCCGCGACCACTACGCGGTCTTCACCCCCTATCACCGCGCCTGGCAGGGGACGCCCCGCCGCGCCGTGCTCGGCGCACCGCGGATCATCCGCACCCCGGACGGCATCGGCAGCGAGAACATGCTGGTCGGCGGCCCGATCTCGCCGGGCCTGCCGCCGGGCGGCGAGACGGCGGCCAGGGAGCGATGGCGGCGGTGGGACGTCGGTGCCTACGCCGGCGTCCATGACGACCTCGCGGCCGACGGCACCTCCCGGCTGTCCCCGTACCTGCACTTCGGCTGCCTCTCCCCGACGGAACTCGTGACGCGCGCCCTGCGGCACGACGGCGCCGGTGCGCAGGCCTTCGTCCGACAGCTCGCCTGGCGGGACTTCCACCACCAGGTGCTCGCCGCCCGCCCCGACGCCGCGCACCGCGACTACCGGGACCGCGGCGACCACTGGCACCAGGACGAGCGCGAGGCCGAGGCGTGGCGGCAGGGCCGCACCGGCTATCCGGTCGTCGATGCGGGCATGCGTCAGCTCGCCCACGAGGGATGGATGCACAACCGGGCCCGACTGCTGACCGCGAGCTTCCTGGCGAAGAACCTCTACCTGGACTGGCGGATCGGCGCCGCCCACTTCCTGTCCCTGCTGGTCGACGGTGACGTGGCCAACAACCAGCTCAACTGGCAGTGGGTCGCCGGCACGGGCACCGACACCCGGCCCAACCGGATCCTCAACCCGCTGCGGCAGGCGGACCGCTACGACCCCACGGGGGACTACGTGCGCCGCTGGGTGCCCGAACTCGCCCATCTTCCCGGCCCGTCCGTCCACCGCCCGTGGCTGTTCACCGACGGCTACCCGGCCCCGATCATCGGTCCCGACGTGCTGACCGCCCGGTTCCGGCACGGGCGGCCGTGACCGCGACGAGGCGTCCACGGCTACCCTGCCCGCCGGGCGGCGGCTGGGCGAGGACCGGGCCGCCCGGACGGCCCGGATCGCCGCCTGGTGGGCATCGGCGCGCTGCTGTTCCCTGTTCCCCTACGCGCTGCGTCGCCCCGCCGGGTGGTCCGTCCAGGTCGTCGGGGTCGCGTGGGGGCTGGCCGGTCCCGCCTTCCTGGTCTTCGGCGGGCTCGACCACTTCACCCACATCGGGCTGATCGTCACCACCATGTGAGCCGCGGCCCGCGCCGGACCGCCCGTCCTACGCGTCGATCATGGTGAGGTCCGGGTAGACGTCCTGCCAGCGGTAGCGGCGGCAGTGCAGCTGCCAGTGGGTGAACCCGGTGAGGTAGCGGTCGAGGTGGGGGCGCTGCTCCTCGGTGGCGAGGTCCAGGACGCGGCGGTGGGCGGCCCGGCCGCCGGCGAGCACCCGGCGGTAGGCGGCGAGGTAGGGGATGCCCTCGGTGACCGCCCGGCGGTGGATCCGGCCGGTGGCGAAGTCCGCGCCGTGCACGGCCTCCTTGTAGAACGAGACGACGTCGTTGACGTCGTTGAGGAACGCGACCCCGGAGCTCAGGGCCGCCGACCAGAACGCCCGGTGGGTGTCGGCGCGCAGGCAGGGGGCGGTGAACTGGAGCGAGGTGAACCAGAACTGGGAGAAGCCGTTGAAGGTCCGGGCGAAGTCGCTGTCGATCCCGTCCGAGGCCCCGGGGTCGAACTCGGCCTCCAACAGCACGCCCGTGATCGCGTTGTAGAAGAAGTTCTTCCAGACCGCGAGGAAGGTCGGTTCGCAGAACGGCGCGACCTCGTCGAACATGTGGCGGATGTACCGGGTGACCGGTGAGGACGGCGGTGCGTCGGGCAGCAGACCGGCGCGCATCACCGCCGCCGCCTCGCCGCGGTCGTGGCAGCAGACGTCGTCGGTGCGGGTGGTGAACACCCAGATCCGGTCGACGGCGAGGGCGAGCGCGTCGTCGGCGATCGGCACCATCACGGCGCGCATCCGGGTGATGTGGCGGATCGTGGCGGCGGGCACCTCGACGCCGAAGGCCGCGAACTCCGCGGTGAGCACCTCCACGGCGGTGCGGCACTGCGTCCCGTTCACGGGAGGGTCGAACGCGGCGGTGGCGGCGATCAGCCCGTCCACCAGCCCGGAGCCGAGGACCTCGGCCACCATGGCGCGGTGCCGGGGGTCGGGGATCGCGGCGAGGGCGCCGTGCGGACGGTAGCGGAGGGTGTCGATGCCCGGCGGCGGGTGTCCGACCGGGCTGCGGACGGTGGGGTTCACGCTGCGCCCTTCCGAGGTGCGGGGACCGGTGTCGTCCGGCGGCTCGTGCCGGATCCTCGCCCGGCCGCCCGGCGTCCAACCGCGGACGACGCAGCTTGAAGCCGAACAGGTGAATCCCGGGTTGACGGGTTGACGGGTTGACGGCGGAACCGGGCTCAGACGGCGTACAGGCCGTGGGCGGTGAAGACGGCGCGGGCGGCGGCGATATGGTCGGCGGTGGGTACCGGGGTGTCGGCGAGCGGGAAGTCCAGGCCGAGGGCGCGCCACTTGGCGGCGCCGAGCTTGTGGAAGGGCAGCACGTCGACCCGGCTGACGTTGCCCAGCGAGGCGGCGAAGGCGGCGACGCCCTCGACGTTCCCGGCCGGGTCGGTGAGGCCGGGGACGAGCACGAAGCGGACCCAGACCTCGGTGCCGAGGCCGGCCAGGCGGCGGGCGAAGTCCAGGGTGGGGGAGAGCCGGCGGCCGGTCACCCTCCGGTAGAGGGCGCGGTCCCAGGACTTGACGTCCAGCAGCACGAGGTCGGTGTCGGCGAGCAGCGCGTCGTCGGCCCGGGCGCCGAGGTAGCCGGAGGTGTCCAGCGCGGTGTGCAGGCCCAGGTCGTGCTTGAACCGGTGCAGGAGTTCCCCGGTGAGGGCGGGCTGCAGCAGCGGCTCGCCGCCGCTGACCGTCGCGCCGCCGCCGGAGGCGTGGATGAAGGCGGTGTACTGGGCGGCCTTCCGGACGAGTTCGTCGGCGGTGACCGGGCGGCCGTCGCTCAGGTAGCGGGTGTCGGGGTTGTGGCAGTACTGGCAGCGCAGCGGGCAGCCGGCCAGGAAGGCGACGAAGCGGGTGCCGGGGCCGTCGACGCCGGTGGACAGGTCCCAGGAGTGCAGCATGCCGGTCGCGGGGGCGGTGGGGGCGCCGTCGGTCATCGCGGGTCTTCTCCAGCGGTAGGGGGCGCCGCCGGTGCCCGGAACGCGGGGCACCGGCGGCGCGGGGGCGGGACGGAGGACGGGGACGGGCGGGGACGGGCGGGGCGGGCTACAGCGCGTCGTGGAAGGTGCGGTTGACGACGTCGAGCTGCTGCTCGCGGGTCAGCCGCACGAAGTTGACCGCGTAGCCGCTGACCCGGATGGTCAGCTGCGGGTACTTCTCCGGGTGGGCCATCGCGTCCAGCAGGGTGTCCCGGTTCAGCACGTTGACGTTCATGTGGAAGCCGCCGACCGCGGTGTAGCCGTCCAGCACGCCGACCAGGTTGGTGATCCGCTCCCGCGCCGTGCGCCCGAGGCCGTCCGGGGCGACGGTGTGGGTGAGCGAGATGCCGTCCTCGGCCTGCGCGTACGGGAGCTTGGCGACCGACAGCGCGCTGGCGACGTAGCCGTGGCGGTCGCGGCCGTTCATCGGGTTGGCGCCGGGGGAGAACGGCTCGCCGGCCCGGCGGCCGTCCGGGGTGTTGCCGGTCTTCTTGCCGTACACCACGTTGGAGGTGATGGTGAGCACCGACTGGGTGTGCTCGGCGCCCCGGTAGGTGGGGTGCTTGCGCACCTTGCGCATGAACTCCTCGACCAGGTGCACCGCGATCGCGTCCACCCGGTCGTCGTTGTTGCCGTACGCCGGGTACTCGCCCTCGATCCGGTAATCGGTGACCAGCCCGGTCGCGTCCCGCACCGGGGTGACCTTCGCGTACCTGATCGCCGACAGCGAGTCCGCCGCCACCGCGAGGCCGGCGATGCCGCAGGCCATGGTGCGCCGCACGTCGCGGTCGTGCAGCGCCATCTCCAGCCGCTCGTAGGCGTACTTGTCGTGCATGTAGTGGATGACGTTGAGCGCGTGGACGTACGTGCCGGCGAGCCACTCCATCTGCTCCTCGAAGCGCGCCATCACCTCGTCGTAGTCGAGCACCTCCGAGGCGATCGCCCCGGTGGCGGGGCCGATCTGCTCGCCCGACTTCTCGTCCCGGCCGCCGTTGATCGCGTAGAGCAGCGTCTTGGCGAGGTTGACCCGGGCACCGAAGAACTGCATCTGCCGGCCGACCGGCATCGCCGAGACGCAGCAGGCGATCGCGGTGTCGTCGCCGAAGCGCGGGCGCATCAGCTCGTCCGACTCGTACTGCACCGAGGAGGTGTCGATCGACACCCGGGCGCAGAACTCCTTGAAGCCCCGGGGCAGCCGGGGCGACCAGAAGACGGTCAGGTTCGGCTCGGGCGCCGGGCCGAGGTTGTACAGGGTCTGCAGGTAGCGGAAGGAGGTCCGGGTGACCAGGGTGCGGCCGTCCTCGCCCATGCCGCCGATCGACTCGGTGACCCAGGTCGGGTCGCCGGAGAACAGCTCGTCGTACTCGGGGGTGCGCAGGAAGCGGACGATCCGCAGCTTGATGACGAAGTCGTCGATCAGTTCCTGGGCCTGTTCCTCGGTCAGCCGTCCGGCGGCGAGGTCGCGCTGCAGGTAGACGTCGAGGAAGGTCGAGGTGCGGCCGAGCGACATGGCCGCGCCGTTCTGCTCCTTCACCGCCGCCAGGTAGGCGAAGTACAGCCACTGGACGGCCTCCCGGCCGGTCGTGGCCGGGCCGGCGAGGTCGTACCCGTAGGCCGAGGCCATCGCCTTGAGCTCGCCCAGCGCCCGGATCTGCTCGGCGAGTTCCTCGCGCCCGCGGATGGTGTCCTCCAGCCGCGCCGGGTCGGTGGGCGCGGCGTCCAGCTCGGCCTTCTCGGCGAGCTTGCCGGCGATCAGCCGGTCCACGCCGTAGAGGGCGACCCGGCGGTAGTCGCCGATGATCCGGCCGCGCCCGTAGGCGTCCGGCAGGCCGGTGACGACGCCGGCCTTGCGGGCGGCCCGGATCGCGGGGGTGTAGGCGTCGAACACCCCGGCGTTGTGGGTCTTGCGGTACTCGGTGAAGACCTTCTCCAGCCCGGGGTCGACCGGGTAGCCGTAGGTCTTCAGCGCGCCGGCGACCATCCGCCAGCCGCCGTTGGGCATGATCGCGCGCTTCAGCGGGGCGTCGGTCTGCAGGCCGACGATCAGCTCGCGCTCCCGGTCGATCCAGCCGGGCGCGTGCGCGGTGATGGTCGAGGGGACGTCGTACGCGACGTCGTGGACGCCCTTGGCGCGCTCCTCGGGGAAGCGATCGGTGATCCGCCGCCAGACCGCGAGGGTGCGCTCGGTGGGGCCGGCCAGGAAGCCGGCGTCGCCCTCGTACGGGGTGTAGTTGCGCTGGACGAAGTCCCGCACGTCGACGCCGTCCTGCCAGGGGCCGGGGGCGAAGCCGTCCCAGGCTCCGGCCGGCGTGGTGGTGGGGGCGGTCCGCGTCCGCTGCGAGGTGGTCATCTCGGTGTCTCCTCTGTCCGGGCCCTCAGGCCCGGTCGCCGTAGTAGGCCTGGCGCATCAGCCGCTGCATGTCGGTGAGCAGCGGCATCCGGGGGTTGGCGGGGGCGCACTGGTCCTCGTAGGCGTTCATCGCCTGCTGCGGCAGGGCCGCCAGGAAGGCGTCCTCGTCGACGCCCGCGTCCTTGAAGGAGCGGGGGATGCCGACCCGGTCGCGCAGGTTCTCGACCGCCGCGGCGAGCGACTCCACGCCCTGTTCGGGGGTGGCGGCCGGCAGGCCGAGCGTCCGGGCGATCGTCTGGTAGCGCTCGGGGGCCGTGTAGCTCCGGTACTTGGGCCAGCCGGTCACCTTCGCCGGCGCCGAGCCGTTCCAGCGGATCACGTGCGGCAGCAGCAGGGCGTTGGTCCGCCCGTGGGCGACGTGGAAGGTGGCGCCCAGGGTGTGCGCCATGGCGTGCACGGCGCCCAGGAAGGCGGAGCCGAAGGCCATGCCGGCGATCGTGCCGGCGTTGTGCATCTTCTCCCGGGCCCGCGGGTCCCCGGGCCCGGCGGTGACGGCCCGCTCCAGGTTCTCGAAGATCAGCCGGATGCCCTGCAGGGCCAGGCCGTCGGTGAAGTCGTTGGCGTAGACCGAGACGTAGGTCTCGATGCAGTGGGTGAGGGCGTCGAAGCCGGTGTCGGCGGTGACGTGGGCGGGCAGGCGGGTGGTGAGCGCCGGGTCGACGATGGCCACGCTCGGGGTGAGCGCGTAGTCGGCGAGCGGGTACTTCTGGCCGGTGGCGGTGTCGGTGATCACCGCGAACGGGGTGACCTCGCTGCCGGTGCCCGAGGTGGTCGGGATGCACACCAGCCTGGCCTTCTCGCCGAGGTCGGGGAAGGTGAAGGCGCGCTTGCGGATGTCGAAGAACTTCTCCTTGAGGTCCGCGAACTCCACCTCCGGGTGCTCGTACATCAGCCACATCACCTTGGCCGCGTCCATCGGCGAGCCGCCGCCGAGCGCGATGATGGTGTCCGGCTCGAACTCCCGCATCAGCTCCGCGCCCCGGCGCACCGTGTCGATGCTCGGGTTGGGCTCGACGTAGTCGACGACCCGCACCTCGACCGGCTCCCGGCGCCGGTCCAGCACACCGCGGATCCGCTCCAGGTGGCCGATCGCCACCATGGTGTGGTCGGTGACCACGACGACCCGGTGGGCGCCCGGCATGCTCGCCAGGTACTTGACGGAGTTGCGCTCGAAGAAGATCTTCGGCGGGACCTTGAACCACTGCATGTTGGTGTTGCGCCGCCCGATCCGCTTGATGTTCACCAGGTTCAGCGCCGAGACGTTGCCGGCCACCGAGTTGTGCCCGTAGCTGCCGCAGCCCAGGGTCAGCGAGGGCGTGAAGGCGTTGTAGACGTCGCCGATGCCGCCCTGCGAGCTGGGCGCGTTCCAGATGATCCGGCAGGCCTTGACGGCGTGTCCGAACTCCTCGGTGAACGCCGCGTCCTCGGTGTGCACCGCCGCCGAGTGCCCCAGCCCGTCGAACTCCACCATGGCGGCGGCCAGTTCGACGCCCTCCCGGCGGGAGCCCGCGGTCAGCACGGCGAGTACCGGGCAGAGCTTCTCCCGGGTGAGCGGTTCGGCCGGGCCGACCCGCTCGCAGTCGGCCAGGATCACCGAGGTGTCGGCCGGCACCTCGAAGCCGGCCGCCGTGGCGATCTCGGCGGCGGTGCGGCCCACCACCTCGGCGTTCAGCTTCGCACCCGCGCACGAGGCCCCGTCGCCCACGCCGAACAGGTAGCGCTCCAGCAGCGCCTTCTCCTCGGCGCTCGCGTGGTGCGCCTTCAGCCCGCGGAACTCGGCGAGCGCCGCGTCGCGGATCTCCGCGTCCAGGATCACCGCCTGCTCGGAGGCGCAGATCATGCCGTTGTCGAAGGTCTTCGACAGCACGATGTCGTTGACCGCCCGCCGCAGGTCCGCGCTGCGCTCGACGTACGCCGGCACGTTGCCCGCGCCGACGCCCAGCGCGGGCTTGCCGCAGCTGTAGGCCGCCCGCACCATCGCGTTGCCGCCGGTGGCCAGGATCGTCGCCACCCCCGGATGGCGCATCAGCGCGTCGGTGGCCGCCATCGACGGCTCCTCGATCCACTGGACGCAGTGCGCCGGCGCACCGGCCGCCACCGCCGCGTCGCGCACGATCCGGGCCGCCTCGGCCGAGCAGCGCTGGGCCGCCGGGTGGAAGGCGAAGACGATCGGGTTGCGGGTCTTCAGCGCGAGCAGCGCCTTGAAGATCGTGGTGGAGGTGGGGTTGGTGACCGGGGTGATGCCGGCGACCACGCCGACCGGCTCGGCGATCTCCACGATGCCGTCGATCTCGTCCCGGCGCACCACCCCGACGGTCTTCGTCCTGGCCATCACATGGGTGACGTTCTCGCAGGCGAAGACGTTCTTGACGGCCTTGTCCTCGAACAGGCCCCGCCCGGTCTCCTCCACCGCCAGCACCGCGAGCCCGGTGTGCTGGGCCAGCGCGGCCAGCGAGGCCTTCCTGACGATGTGGTCGACCTGCTCCTGGGTGAAGGAGCCGTACTCCTCCAGGGCGTCGAGGGCGGCGGCGACCAGCCGGTCGACGCTGTCGGGCGGGGCGGGAAGGGCGCTCGTGGTCGACGGCTGCGCGTCGTGCTTCGGGCGGGAGGTCATGCTGGACTGCCTTTCCGGTCGTCGTCCGACATCGGGCGCCTCGGGCGCCTTCGGTTCCAGACTCCTCGCCCGGGGGCCGGCGGGGATCCGCCCAACGGGACCTGTCCGCGGTCCGAAGGTCCCTGCCGCGGCGGGTGGTTGGTCCCGGTGCCAGGAGGGGGCCGAGCGGCGGGCCGCGGCGCTCAGGCGCCCGCGACCAGCGCGCCGAGGGCGGTGCGCCGGTGGGTGACCGAGCGGCCCGTGCGGGTCGTCGTCGCCATGCCCGCTGCCCGCAGCGCCGCCGCGTGGGAGGAGGCCGTCGCGTTGCTGACGCGCAGGGCGCGGGCCAGGGAGGTCGTGGTGTGGGGTTCGGCGAGCAGGCGCAGGGTGTCCAGCCGGGTGCGGCCCAGGACGGCGGCCAGGGACTCGGCGGGGACGACCGGGTGCCCCGCGGCAGGCGGGAGCCCGGGACCGGCCGGGTACGTCAGGACCGCGGGACGGCCCGGGACGTCCTGGAGGAGCGGGCCCGCCGGGTGGTGGAAGGTGGGCAGCAGGACCAGGCCGCGCCCGTCGAGGCGGACCTCGCGGTCCGGCGCCGCGCCGGGCCATTCCCACACGTCCTCGTGGAGCCGGCTGCCGGGGGTCAGGCCGGTCAGTGCGGCGGCCGTGCCGTGCTCGGCGACGGTCAGGGCGTAGCGGGTGAACTCCTCGCGGTGCAGGTCCTGGACGGCGGACCAGACCGGGGCGAGGACCGCCTCGTACGCGGCCCGCTGGGCGCGGCGCAGGGTGCGCCAGGCCGTCCCGTCGCCCGCGTGCAGACCGCGGATCCAGTGCGGGGCGGGCACCGCCCCGTGGACCCGCTCCAGCTCGGAGCGGACGAGAGCGGGGCGGGCGGCGCGGATCTGTTCGAAGCCCTCGGCCATGGTGTCGCCGAGGACGTCGAGGAAGGAGGGCGGGCGGCCGGCCGGGACCAGGTCGGCGAGCGGGTCGGCCGCGGCGGGGAGGGAGCGCAGGACACGGCCGCGCCACGGCGCGAACAGCGGCCCGCCGCGCCGGGTCACGGCCGTCGTCAGGGCGGCGTGCAGCTCCTGGAGCGGCGCCGGGCGGGGGGCGAAGCGGATCCGGGCGAAGTCCCGCGCGGTGAAGTGGATCCGCAGCACCCTCGCAGCTCCTCGTCCCGGGCCGGCCTTTCGGTCAGAGCCTGAACCTTCGCATCGTGACGGCCCCCGCCCCAAGGATGTTCGTATGACTTCTCGACGCGCTCTTCTGAAGGGCACCCTACTCGGAACCGCCGCCGCCCTGCTGCCCACGGCTGCGTCCGCCGCCGCCGGCCCGGTCCTCCGGCTGCCCGCGCCCACCGGCCCCTACCCCGTGGGCCTGCGGACGGTCCATCTGACGGACCCGGCCCGGACCGACCCGTGGGTGGGCGGCGTCCGGGAGCTGATGCTGACCGTCCTGTACCCGGCCCGGTCGGTACGCGGCTTCTCCCGGGCCCCGCAGCTCACCCCGGCCGAGGCCGCGGTGTTCGCCGAGTACGCCCCGGGCCGCCACCCCGGGCTGCCGGAGCCCGGAGCGGTGGACTGGGGCGCGGTCCTCACCCACGGATACGTGGGCGCGCCGCCGCTGCCCGGGCGGCGGCCGGTGCTGGTGTACTCACCGGGCGGCGGTGACTCCCGCACGCTCGGCACGACCCTCGCCGAGGACCTGGCGAGCCACGGCCGGGTGGTCGTCCTCGTCGACCACCCCGGTGACGCCTCCCAGGTGGAACTGCCGACCGGGCTGCGGACGACCGTCCTGATCGGGCCGCCGGACCCGGCGACCTTCCGCACGATGGTGGACACCCGGATCGCGGACCTCCGGCTGGTCCTGGACGGGCTCGGCGACCTGCCGCTCGCACCGGTCGTGGACCCCGGCCGGATCGGTCTGTACGGGCACTCCGCGGGCGGCACGGCGGCGGTGTACGCGGCCCGCGGCGACCACCGGGTCGGTGCGGTGGCGAACCTGGAGGGCTATCTCGACCTGTACCCGGCACCGGCCGAAGCCGGCCGGCCGCTGCTGCTGCTGCGCACCGACGGATTCGAGGGCGCGGCCCGTGTCGAGTCCTCCTGGGCGGGCCTTCCCGGCCGCCGCGTGCTGCTCGCCGACGCGAACCACTGGGCGTTCACCGACTACGGCCCGCTCGTCGCGCGCCTTCAGGCCGCCGGCCTGGTGACGGCGACGACGCGGGCCGCGCTCGTCGGCGCCGGCGACCCGGCGGTGACCCTCGCCGAGGTCCGGCGCCGGGTGGGGGCCTTCTTCGTCCGCCACCTGTCGTAGCCGGACGGCGAGGAGGCGGCCGGTGGTTTCAGTGGTGCGGCACGACGGCGACCGGGGCGTGCGCGTGGTGGAGCACCGACTGGACCACCGGCCCGAGGTGGGGCCCCGTCAGCGGGTGCCGGGCGGTGCGTCGGCCGAGCACCACCAGCGAGGCGCTGCGGGAGGCCTCCACCAGCACCCGGCCCGCGCTCCAGGGGCACACCTCGGCCTCGACCCGGACCTGCGGGAACTTCTCCCGCCAGCGGGCCAGCGCGTCCCGCAGCCGCACCTGCTCGGCGGCGGCCAGCGACTCCCTGATCTCGGCCTGCTCGACCGGGGCCTGCGTGGTGTAGACGTCGTGGGAGGTGGTCCGGCTCTCCACCGCCCGCAGCCGGGCGCCGCGGTCGGCCGCCTGCTGGAAGGCGAACTCCAGGACGGCGTCGCACGGCCGGTCGCCCTCCACACCGACCACGACGTCGCCCGGCGCGTCGATCCGGTCGGCTGCGGCTTCCGCTTCGGTCTCGGCTTCGGTCTCGGCCCGCACCAGCACGACGGGGGAGAGCGACCGGGCGGCGGTCCGCAGCCCGACGGAGCCGACCAGCAGGCCGGTGAATCCGCCGAGGCCGCGCGATCCCAGCACCAGCAGCTCGGCCCGACCGCTCGCCGCGGCCAGGGTGTACGCCGGGTGCCCGGGCTGGACCTCGCAGGTGACGTCCAGTTCGGGCCACCCGGCGGCGATCCCGTCGCAGATCTCGGCCACCCGCCCGGGCAGCGCCCGCCCACCGCCCAGGTCGCGCTCCAGGGCGTCGGCCTCGGTGCCCGCCACGTGGATCATCCGCAGCGCGAGCCCGCGCCGGTGTGCCTCGCGGGCGGCCCACTCGGCCGCCGCCGCGCTCTGCACCGAACCGTCGATGCCCACCGTCACGTTGTGCGTCATGTCCGCGACCTCCCCGGTCCCCGGCGGTCCGCGTCACCGGTGCGCGCGATCCCGTCAGGCCTCAGCCTCCCGCCGGGACGGGGGCCGGCCCCAGGGTCCGAGCAGCCCCATCCGCCTGCCGAAGGTCCCGGGCGCAGAGCGCCTTCCGGGCCGTGCCGCCGCGCGTGCCGGGTGATGGCCGGAGCTGTGAGGCCGCCCTTGCGCATTCACCGCGATCTGTCACAATCGCGCGGGCGGCGGACACGAGGAGAGCTCTGTGAGCAGCGAGACGGTGCGGTCGAGGATCCCGCAGCTTCGGCTGGACGAGTTGCTGGAGGAGTTGCAGGCCCGCATCGACGCGGCCCGCGGCACCCGGGACCGGGTGCACAGTCTGCTGGAGGCGGTGCTGTCGGTCGGCCGCGAGCTGGACCTCACCCAGGTGCTGCGCCGGATCGTCGAGGCCGCCGCCGTCCTGGTCGACGCCCGGTACGCGGCGCTCGGGGTGATCGGAGCCGACGGCGAGACGCTCTCCCAGTTCCTGACGGTCGGTCTGTCGGAGGAGGAGATCGCGCGGATCGGGCCGTACCCGACCGGGCGGGGCCTGCTCGGCGAACTGATCCGCAACCCGGCGGCGCTGCGGCTGGAGGACCTCTCGCAGCACCCCTCCTCGGTGGGCTGCCCCGCCCACCACCCGGTGATGCGGCGCTTCCTGGGCGTCCCGGTGCGGGTGCGCGAGGAGGTCTTCGGGAACCTCTACCTGACCGACAAGCGCAACGGCGAGGAGTTCGACGCCGACGACGAGGCGGTGATCTCCACGCTGGCGGTGGCCGCCGGGGTGGCGATCGACAACGCCCGGCTGTTCGAGGAGGCGCAGCGCCAGCAGCGCTGGCTGAGCGCCAGCGCGGAGATCACCCGCGCCCTGCTGTCCGGCGGCTCCCGCTCGGAGGTGCTGGCGCTGATCGCGCAGCGCTCGCGGGAGATCACCGGCGCGGATCTGGCCGACGTCTGCGTCCCGGTGGACGGGACCGGCACGGTGCGCGTCGAGCTCGCCTCGGGCGGGGACGCCCCGGGCCGGGAGGGCCTGGCGGTCCCGCTGGAGGGGTCGCTGGCCGGCGAGGCCTGCGCCTCGGGGGTGCCGGTCATCACGGCGGACCTCGCGGGCGACCCCCGGCGGGCGGCGGGGACGGGGCGTTTCGCCGGGCTCGGTCCGGCGGTCGCGGTGCCGCTCGGACGGGACACCGGCCGGATCGACGGCGTGCTGATGCTGGCCAGGACGGCCGGTGCGGCGGAGTTCACCGACCGGGAGACCGGCCCGCTGCTGGGCTTCGCCGACCAGGCCGCCCTGGCCCTGGAGGTGGCCGAACGGCGGCGTGACGCCGACCAGTTGGCGATGCTGGAGGACCGCGACCGGATCGCCCGGGACCTGCACGACCTGGCCATTCAGCGGCTGTTCGCCACCGGGATGACCCTGCAGAGCGCCGCCCGGCTGATCGACCATCCGGGCGCCTCGGACCGGGTGCTGCGCGCGGTGGGGGACCTCGACGAGACCATCAAGATCATCAGGTCGACGATCTTCGGCCTGCGGGCCCGCGAGGAGGCCGTCGGCCACGGGCTGCGGGCCCGGGCGGTCAAGGTCGTGGAACAGGCCCAGGCGGTGCTCGGCTTCGCGCCCCGGCTGAGCATGGAGGGGCTGCTGGACACCGACGTACCGGCCGAGGTGGCCGGGCACGTGCTGGCCGTGCTCGGCGAGGCGCTGAGCAATGCCGCCCGCCACGCCGCGGCGAGCCGGGTCGAGGTCGCGCTGCGGGCCGCGGGCGGGCAGGTGGTGCTGACCGTCGCGGACGACGGCGTCGGGGTGCCCGAGCAGGGGCGGCGCAGCGGTCTGCGCAACCTGGCGGAGCGGGCCGGCTCGCTCGGCGGGGCGTTCGCGCTGGAGCGCCCGGCGGAGGGCGGCACCCGGCTGGTCTGGTCGGCGCCGCTGCCGGTCTGAGCCGTCCGCGGGGCGGGCCGTCGCGCGGGCCGGGCCGTCCGGCGGGACGGTCGGACGTCAGCGCGGGGTGTCCGGCAGCAGCCGGCCGGTGACGAGTTCGGGCCGGATCCGGATCGATACCCGGCCCGGGCGGGCGTCCGCCGGGCGGGCGTCCGGGGGCGGGCCGTCCGGGGAGACGTCGGCCCGGCCGAGCACGGTCACGCTCCAGCCGGCCCCGTCGGCCTCGTCGACCTCGCCCGCCTCGAACGCCACCAGCGCGCCGGACACCGCCCGCGCCAGCTCGGAGCGGGCGGCGGCGCTGAGCAGCACGCTGCCGTCCCGCCCGAGCCGGTAGCGGACCGGCAGGACGGCCGGCAGCGCGCCGACCGTGTAGACCACCCGGCCGACCGAGGACCCTGCCAGCAGGCGCCGGCAGTGCCGCTCGTCCAACGGGGCGTGCGCGGTGGGGATGCGGTCGGATTCCATGGGCTCGATGGTCGGCTTCCCCGGGCGCATGGGAGAAGGGTCGTTCGGTCCCCCACCGCCCGGCCGGACGCCCCCCTCGGCAACCGCCAGGGACCCTCGGGACGTCCGCACCGGGACCGGTGGCGCCCGCGAGGGGGTCCTCCGGCCCTGCCCCCGGTGTCCCGGCCCCCGGAGGATCGGTGCCACGAACACGGCGACCAGGTCGGCGTGTTCGGCTCCCGGCGCCTTCAGGAAAGGACGTTCAGATGAACCCGCTGCAGAGCCTCCCGGCCGTCGAGATCAGTGTGACGACCCGTGGTGAGGTCTCCCTGGCCGCGCCCGACTACGCCCGCGCCAAGCTGGAGGCGGTGCTCCGCCGGATCCACGAACCCGTCCTCGCGGTGCGGGTGAAGCTCACCCAGGAGCCGCACCACTCGGTGGTCCGCCCCTCCGTCGCCCAGGCCGTCGTGGACCTGAACGGCCGCCCGGTCCGCGCCCAAGTCGCGGCCGCCACCATGCAGGAGGCCGTCGACCGGCTCCAGGACCGCCTGTCCGCCAAGTGCGCCAAGGTGGGCCGGCGTCACCACACGAGCGCCTGGGTCGAGCGGCACGGCGAGGAGCACAGCCCGCAGCACGTCGAACGGGCGGCCGCGGAGCGGGAGATCGTGCGGCACAAGACCTACGGCCTGGCCCGGCAGAGCGCCTGGGCGGCCGTGCTCGACCTGGAGGCGATGGACTACGCCTTCCACCTGTTCACCGACGCCCGCAGCGCCGCCGACAGCGTGGTCTACCGCGACGACCGCACCGGCGCCCACCGGGTCGCCTCGGCCGGCGCCCCCGCCGAGCCCGTCCCCGGCCTGACCGTGAGCACCGCCGACGTACCGGAACTGACGGTGGGCGGGGCGGTGGAGCGCCTGGACCTCTCGGGCCTGCCGTTCGTCTTCTTCACCGACGCGGCCACCGGGCGCGGCAACGTCCTCTACCACCGCTACGACGGCCACTACGGCCTGATCACCCCCGCCCAGGACTGAGCGGGTCCCCGGCCATGGCGGGCCGGTCACGGAGGCGTGGGGGTACCGTGCCACAGCATGTCCTGCCCGGCCGTACGGGGCCACGGCAGGGCGGCGTCGGGATCGGGGCAGCGGGGGCCGTACGGCACCGCCTGGTGGACCCCGCCGCCCGGCAGCGACGTCCTGGTGGTCTCGGGCGGCATCGGACTCGCCCCCCTGCGGCCGGTGATCGAGGAGGTCCTCGCCCGCCGCGACGCGTACGGCACCGTCACGGTGCTCAGCGGGTACCGCGCTCCGGGTGGGCAGCTGTTCCTCGGGCAGCTCGCCCGCTGGCGCTCGCGCGCCGACGTCCGGGCATCCGGGCCGGGTCCACCGGCTCACCCTGCACCCGGCGCCGCCGGAGCAGCCACTGGACACCGCGACGGCGGTCGGCACGCACGGGCTGGGCCTGGGCCAGGGCACCGCGCTGGCCGCCGAGCTCGGCAGACTGCCCGGGGAACTCGTGGTGGTCGCGGTGGAGGGCGGCGACTTCACCATCGGCCAGGGCCTCGGCCCCGCCGTCGCCGCCGCCGTGCCGAGGGCCGCCGAGGAGGTCCGCGCGGTGCTCGCCGCCCACCGGGACCGCCCGGCGGGGCAGTGACCGGCCGAGCCGCGTGTCCGGCCGGGGTGGGCCGGACGGCCCTGCCCGTGGCCCGCGCGGTGGCGGACCATGGAGGCGGAGGCACCAGATGACCGCACGCAACCGCTTCCCGGTCCGGCACCCGACACGGAGGGCGAAGCCGGGCCCGCCGCCCGCCCCTCCGAAGCCCGCCGGCCGGGAACCGGGACGGCCGCCCGCGGGCCTGCGGCGGTGGCTGCTGCCGGTCGTCGTCGCGGTGCTCCTGATCCTCGTCCTGCTGACCCGGATGCCGTCGGGGACGGCCGACCGGTACTCCTACTCGGACTTCACCGGCCGGGTCGGCGCGGGCCAGGTCAAGACGGTCGAGATCACCGACAAGGGCGCCGTCAGCGGCACGCTGAAGGACGGCACGAAGTTCACCACGCAGATCCCGACCGCGCTGGACAGCAGCGGGCTCACCCGGCAACTGCAGGCGCAGCAGGTCGAGATCACGGCGAAGCCGACCGGCGGCGGCTCGGTGCTGACCACCCTGTTCGTCTTCCTGCCGCTGATCGTCCTGGTGGGGCTGTTCCTCTGGTCGGGGCGGGCGGCGACCAGGGCGATGACCGGCGGCCTCAGCGCGATCGGGCGGTCCCGGGCGAAGATCATCGAGGCCGAGCGGCCGCACACCCGGTTCGCCGACATCGCGGGCTACGAGGGGGTGAAGCAGGAGGTGAGCGAGGTCGTCGAGTACCTGCGCAGCCCCGGGCGGTACGCCGCCGCCGGCGCGAAGGGCCCACGCGGGGTGATCATGGTCGGCCCGCCCGGCACGGGAAAGACCCTGCTGGCGCGTGCGGTCGCCGGTGAGGCCGAGGTGCCGTTCCTCTCGGTGACCGGGTCGGCCTTCGTGGAGATGTTCGTGGGGGTCGGGGCCTCCCGGGTCCGCGACCTGTTCGAGGAGGCGCGCAAGAGGGCGCCGTCGATCATCTTCATCGACGAGATCGACGCCGTCGGCGCCCGGCGCGGCGGGGGAGCGCGCCTCGGCGGGAACGACGAGCGGGAACAGACCCTCAACCAACTGCTCGCCGAGATGGACGGCTTCGACCAGAGCGTCGGCATCGTGGTGCTCGCCGCGACCAACCGTCCCGACGCCCTCGATCCGGCCCTGCTGCGGCCCGGCCGCTTCGACCGGCAGGTCACGGTCCCGCTGCCGAACCAGGCGGAGCGGGCGGCCGTCCTCGCCGTCCACGCGCGGGGCAAGACGCTGGCCGGGGACGTCGACCTGGACCGTACCGCCCGGGCCACACCCGGGTTCTCCGGGGCGGACCTCGCCAACCTGGTGAACGAGGCCGCCATCAACGCCGTGCGCGCCGGCCGCACCGTCATCACGGCACAGGATCTGGACACCGCACGGGACCGGGTCCTGCTCGGCCGCCGGGAGTCCTCCAACGCCCTGCTCCCGGAGGAACGCCGAGCGGTCGCCGTGCACGAGTCCGGCCACGCCCTGATGGCCGCGCTCTGCGAGCACGCCGACCCGGTCGCCAAGGTCACCATCCTGCCGGCCGGCATGGCCCTCGGCGCGACCCAGCAGCTGCCCGAAGCCGAACGGCACCTCTACAGCCAGGGGTACCTGGAGGACCTGCTGGCCGTCCAGCTCGGCGGCCGGGCGGCGGAGCTGGTCGTCCTCGGCGAGGGCTCCAGCGGCGCCGCCGACGACCTCGCCAACGCCACCGTGGTCGCCACCCGCATGGTCCGCGAGTTCGGCCTCTCCGACGCCCTGGGCCCCGTCGGTTATGCCTCCGGCACACCCCAGTACCTCGGCGAGAGCGCCGAGGACCGGCTGCGCCGTCCCTACTCCGAGCAGACCCAGCACGCGGTGGACGAGGAGGTGGCACGACTGCTGCGGCGGGCGGAGCAGCGCGCCGTCGAGCTGCTGCGCGGCCACCGCCGGCAGCTGGACGAACTGGCCGGGCGGCTGATGGCGGAGGAGACGGTCGACGGGAAGGCCGTGCTCGCCATCCTCGGCGCCGAGCAGCCGCCGCCCATGTCGCTCCGCAAGCCGCGGGACCCCGGGGAGCGGGAATGACCACGGCGGGCCGGGGCGGTGTCGTCACCCGTGAGCGGATCGGCCGGGCGGGCACGCGCGTGCTCCGTCCGCCGGTCAGGCGCCGTGGTGGAGGCGGTCGGGGCCCGCCAGGGCGATTCCGTCCAGGGCCGCTTCGGCACGCAGGCCGGGAGTGAAGCCGGCTCCGCTGTAGCAGGCCGGCCGAGCGCGGCTCACGTCCGTGCCGCTCGCGCCGGGGCGCCGGATCGTGCAGGGCCGGTCGGTCCACCGTTCCGGTCCGACCGGGCGGGCCCGGCTCACCCGCTCCGCTCGGCGGCGGCCACGGCCCGCTTCACCGCGGCGAAGCTGTCCGGGCTGACGGAGATCGAGTCGATCCCGGCCGCGACCAGGAAGCGGGTGAAGTCCGGGTCGTTGCTGGGACGCTGTCCGCAGAGGCCGACGTGGTGGCCGGCCGCGTGGGCGGCGGCGATCAGGGACTCGATGCCGCGGGTGACGGCGGGGTCGCGCTCGTCGAAGAGGCGGGCGAGCAGGCCGGAGTCGCGGTCGACCCCGAGGGTGAGCTGGGTGAGGTCGTTGCTGCCGATCGAGAACCCGTCGAACCGCTCGGCGAACCGCTCCGCGAGCAGGATGTTCGCCGGGATCTCGGCCATGACGAAGACACGCAGGCCGTTCGCACCCCGGGTGAGCCCGTTGTCGGCCATCACCGCGAGGACCCTGGTCGGCCTCCCGGGGGTGCGGCAGAACGGGATCATCACCATGACGTTGGTCAGCCCGAGTTCGTCGCGGGCCCGGCGCAGCGCCCGGCACTCCAGGGCGAAGCCCTCGCGGTACCCGGGGTCGTAGTAGCGGCTCGCGCCGCGCCAGCCGATCATCGGGTTGGCCTCGTCCGGTTCGAACGGGCTGCCGCCGATCAGCCGGGCGTACTCGTTCGTCTTGAAGTCGCTGGTGCGCACCACCACCGGGTCCGGCCAGCGGGACGCGGCGATCCTGGCCACGCCGTGGGCGAGCCGGTCCACGAAGTACTCGGTGCGGTCCGGGTAGTCGAACGTCAGCTCGTCGACGCGCCGGCGGTCCCCGGCACAGAGCCGTTCGGGATGGACCAGGGCCATCGGGTGGATCCGCACCTGGTGCGCGACCACGAACTCGGTCCGGGCCAGCCCCACGCCGTCCGCCCCCCGCTGATCCCGTCCTTGGCCCACTCCAGATCCATCGGGCACCGGCGCCCGCGAGGTCGGAGCGGACCATCAGCTGGACGCCGACCGACAGCGCCACGGAGAGGTGGTCGAAGCCCATCCGCTCCCGGTAGTCGATCGCCCGGTCGGTGAACAGCGAGGCGAAGCAGCGCCGGCAGGCGTCCAGCAGCGCTCCGGCGCCCCGGACGTTGAGGAAGGTCTCCTGCCGGCCCGCGAAACTGGCCCCGGGCAGGTCCTCGGCGGTGGCGCTGCTGCGCACGGCGACGTCGGGATCCTCGCGGCCCGCCTCCCGGGCGAGCCGCCGGTACGCCTCGGTGATCTCCTCGGCCGTCTCCGGGGGCAGCGGCGCGGCCAGGACGGCGGACCGGATCGCGGCGCCGGCCTCCGCCAGCGGCACGCCCCGGTGCAGGCGCTCGACCTGCCGCGCGATCACCTCGCGCAGGCCTCCGGCGTCCAGCAGCTCCCGGTAGGCGTCGGCCGTGGTGGCGAAGCCGTCGGGGACCCGTACGCCGAGGGGGCCGAGCGCGGTGATCAGCTCACCGGGCGAGGCGTTCTTGCCTCCCACCACGCCGGTGTCCGCCCGGCGGAGTTCGCGGAAACGGATGACACGGCGCATGGCTGCCCCCGGTGTCTCGCCGAGTGCCCCGGACCGCACGGGGGCTCCGTTCCCTCCACGGTGCGCCACCGGACGGCCCGACGCCAGGGACCGCCGGCCCGGGACCCTGGCCCGCCGGGACCCGCCGCGCAGGGCCGTTCGGCCCCGTGCGCCCCGGCCGCGGGCGCGCCAGGGTGGGGGAGCGGCAGCCCGGTACGCGATGCCGTCGCGCGGGAACCATGGAACGGCGCTCACCACGGGAGGTGGAACATGTCCGCTGCGGGCACGGCGGTGATCGAACTCAGATCGCTGACCAAACGGTACGGCCGGAGCGTCGGCGTCGACGGCCTGGACCTCGACATCGGAGCCGGCGAGGTGTTCGGCCTGCTCGGGCCGAACGGCGCGGGGAAGACCACGACCCTGCGCTGCCTGGTCGGCCTGCTCAAGCCGAGCGCCGGCGCGGTCCGCGTCCTCGGCCGGGACCCGGTGGCCGACCACCGCCGGGTGGCGCCCTCCATCGGCTACCTCCCGGGCGAGCTGCGGCTCTACCCCGAACTCACCGGGCGCCAGACCCTCGACCTGCTGGCGAACCTCCAGGGCGCCCCCGCCCCGCGGCAGGCCGAGCTCTGCGCCCGGCTGAGCCTGTCCCGGGCGGACCTGGACAAGACGGTCGGCGCGTACTCGCGCGGCATGAAGCAGAAGCTGGGCCTCGTCCAGGCCCTGCAGCACCGGCCGGCCCTGACCGTGCTCGACGAACCCACCGAGGGGCTGGACCCGCTGGTCCAGGAGGTGTTCTTCGAACTCCTCGCCGAGGAGACCGGGGCCGGCCGCACGGTGCTGCTCTCCAGCGACGTGCTGCCCGAGGTGCAGCGGGCCTGCGGCCGGGTGGCGATCATCCGCGGCGGGCGGCTGGTGGCCGTCCAGTCGGTCTCCGCGCTGCGCCGGGCCCGCGCCCGGCGGATCCGGCTGGTGCTGGCCGACGGGCTCGGCACGCGGCCGCTCGGCGCGGCGGAGCAGTGGTCGCCGCGCTGGGACGGCGACCGGGTGGAACTCCTGGTGCCCCCGGACGACCTCGTGGCGGCGGTGCGCGACCTGCTCGCCGCCCTGCCGGTCGGGGACCTCACCGTCGAGGAGGCCGGTCTGGACGAGGCGTTCCTCGACCTCTACCGGACCGGCGACGGGGCTTCCCCCGAGTCCGGGGCCAGCTCCGGCGACGGCCACGCCCCGGAGCAGCGGTCATGAGCCGGGCCACCGTCAGCCGACGGCTCCCGTTGCTCTGGCTGGCCCTGCACCGGCGCCGCCGGATGCTGCTCTCGCTGGTGCTCGGCATGGTCGTCTTCGAGGCGCTGATCGTCGTGATCACCGGCACCGTGCCGCCCACGGACCTGTTCGGCGGCACGGCGAACCCGCCCGACGCCTTCAAGGCGTTCAGCGGCTCCAACGGGGACGTCTCCATCGCCAGCTACCCCGGTCTGCTCGGCGCCGGGCTCACCCATCCCTTCTGGATCGCGCTCCAGCTGACCGCCATCGGCGCGCTGGGCGCGGCCGCGGTCGCCGCCGACGTCGAGTCCGGCACCATCGAGCTGCTGATGACCCGTCCGGTCTCCCGCCGCCGGCTGCTCGCCGAGCGGACCGCCGCGCTCGCCGCCGCGTCCGTCCTGCTGAACGCCGCGGCCACCGCCACGGTGGCGCTCGGTGTCGCCCTCTCACCCGACCTGCGGGCCGCCGTCCCGGTCGGCGGGGTGCTCGCCGCCGGGCTGCTGGGCTGCGGCTTCACGCTCTGCCTGACCGGGCCCGTGCTGGCCGTCTCGGCCGTCAGCCGCCGCCGGGCCCATGTGGTCGGCGCCGCGGTCGCCCTCGGCGCGGTCGGCTTCGCGCTCAACTTCGTGGCCCTCGCCTGGGCCCCCGCCGCGCCGCTGCGCTACCTCAGCCCCTTCCACTACTACACGCCCGGCGACGCCCTGGCCCACGGCAGCGTCCCGTGGGCCTCGCTGGCGGTCCTGTGCGCCGTCGGCCTGGCCGGCCTGGCGGCCGCCTTCGCCCTGCTGGAGCGCCGCGACCTGGCGATCTGACGCGACCCGGCGCTCCGGGCGGACGGCGCGGGTGGCGGATCGCCCCGGTGCCGCCCGTGGCCGGCGGCGATCCGCCCGGCGTGCGCGACCAGCTCCGCGGCCGCCCGTTCGCCGACCCCGAGGGCTTCGTCGAGGCGCCGGGCGCTCCAGCCGTGGCGGGCCAGGAGGACGGGCAGGCCGTGGTGTCCTGGCTCCCCGGCGGGGACCGGCACGGGGACCGGCGCCGTCACCGGCGCGGGGCGGTGACGGCGTACGGTGGCGCGGCGCAGCTCGTCCGCACCCCAGACCAGGAAGGGGAACGGTGCCACGGTCAGCAGCTGTGCCGGGGAGAGCGCGGCCGTGCCGAACACCCCGTGCAGTGCGGGCAGGTAGACGATCGCCGCGGCGAAGGCGAGCGAGAAGCCGATGCCGCCCAGCAGCCGGCGGTTGCCGAGCACACCGACCGACCGCAGCGAGGCCCGGTCGGTGCGGGCCGCGAAGGCGGTGCCGATCTGGCAGGCGACGATGCCCAGCCAGGCGACCGTGGTGGCCTGGCGGTAGACCTCGTGCAACGGCGTACCGGGACCGGTCGGGTCGCCGGGGTGCCAGCCGCCGCGGCCCAGGGTCAGCAGGAACCCGCCCATGACGAGGGCGGCGGAGATCAGGCCGAGGAACCCCCAGGCACGGGCGAGCATGCCCGGCCGGATCACCCGCTCCGCGCGGGGCCGCGGCGGCCGGTCCATGAGCCCGGGCTCGGCGCGTTCCCGGCCGAGGGCGAGAGCCGGAAGGGTGTCCGTGCCCAGGTCGACGGCGAGGATCTGCAGGCGCGCGTCCGCCGGGATCCGGTCGCCCTCCTCGACGACCAGCACGTCACCGGGAACCAGGTCGCGGGCCGGCACCCGCCCGCGCCGGCCGTCGCGCACCACCGACGACAGGTCGGGCAGGAACCCGGACAGGGCCTCCACCGCGCGTTCCGCCTGGCGCTCCTGCGCGAAGGCCAGCAGGGCGTTGAGCAGGATCACCGCCGCGATCGCCACCGCCAGGGCGGGGGAGGAGCTGACGGCGGCCAGCGCCAGCAGCACCGCGAGCGGATGGGTGAACTGCTGGACCAGTTCCCCGGGCCACCGCCGCCGCTCGTGCCGGGCGAGGACGTTGGGGCCGTGCACCACCAGACGGTGACCGGCCTCGCGCGCGGTCAGGCCGTCGGGCGACGTCCGGAGGTCCCGCAGGAGCAGGGCGAGGGGTTCCCGGGGATCGGGCGCGGCCCGGTCCTCCGGGGGGCCGGGCCGCGCCGCGGCCGGTGTGCTGCCGGACACGCCGCGTCGGCGCTCAGCCGTCGTCGCGGGGCTCGTTAGCCGCGGCGTCGGTGCGGCCGGCGTGCAGCAACTGCTGCCCGAGGTCGATCAGGGCCCGGGCGGCCGCGTACTCGTCGCCGATCTCCGGCACCGGCGGGTCCTGCGGGTTGCGGTGCGCCTCGGTGCGGCTGTGCAGGGTGGTGTCCCCGGTGTCGAGGACGGCGTGGACCTTGGTCACGTCGCCTTCCTCGAACAGGTCGAGCCGAAGGGCCCAGCGCTTGGTGCGCATCGGCGTCGTGGTGGCGTTGGCGGTCATGGCCGTTCGGTCCTTTCGAACGCGGGGGTGCGGCGGGCGGAGGGCGGGCCGGGGAAGGGACGCGGGCCCGTCGCGCGCCCGGTGGTCGCCGTCAGACGAGGCCGGCGCCCCAGGCGCGGGCGCGGTCCAGTTCGCCCGCGCGCAGCGGGCCGTCGGCGCCCTCGACGACGAAGCCCTCGGGCTCGGCGACGATGTCGTAGTGGTGGTGTTCGAGGCGGTGGGCGATGCCCGGTGCGGCGCCGCCGCTGCCGGTGCCGGCGCCCCGGGTGTCGAAGGCGGCGGCGTAGGTGCCGGGCTCGGTGTCGGGCAGGTGGCGGAACCAGGTGCGCAGGCCCTCGCCCTCGGCGGTGTCGTGGGCCTCCCGGGCGGCTTCCTCGTGGCCTTCCTTCTTCGCCTCCGCACTGGCGGCCATCCGGCGGCTGAGGCCGGAGGACATGCCGCGCATGTGGGTCGGTCCGCCGACCACCAGCAGGTCCGCGGACCGGGCGAGTTCGGCGGAGGCCCGGGCCACCGGCAGGCAGTCGACGGCCGCGCCGGGGTCGGCTTCGTGGACGCCCTCGGCGATCGCCTCGGCGATCTCGCGGGTGTTGCCGTACATGCTCTCGTACACGATCACGGTGTGCATGGCTGTCACCTCTCGTCGGTGTCGCACCGGTCGTCACCTCCAGGCTGGCCCCGTGACCGGTGCCGGGGGTTGGGCCGTTCGGTCCGGAGCGGCCGCCGAACGGCCCGGCTGCGGCGGCCCGGTGGTCAGTCGTACGGGACGACGGCCACCGGGCAGCCGACGTGGTGGACGGCGGCGTGCGCCACCGGCCCCAGGTGCGGGCCGAACGGCCGGCGCCGCACGCGGCGTCCCACCACGACCAGGCCGGCCGTCGCCGAGGCGTCGACCAGGGCGTCGGCGGCCGCGGCGTGCACCAGCTCGGCCGTCGCGTCCACCTGGGGGAATCGGTCGCGCCAGGGGGCCGCCAGGGCGTCCAGCAGGTCCCGGTCGACCGCCGACAGGTCCCGCTCGGTGCCCTCGACCGCCGTGGCGGAGAGGTACTCGCTGCCGAGCGGCGGCTGCCAGCCGTGGACGATCCGCAGCCGGGCCGAGCGCAGGGCGGCGGCCTCGAAGGCGAAGGCGAGGAGTCCGTCGCACGGGTGCGCCAGGCCGACGCCGACGACGACGTCCCGCACGGCCTTCCCGTCAGGTTCGGCCCCGCCGGCGCGCACCAGCACCACCGGGCAGGCGGCCCTGCGCAGCACCTGCTGGCTCACCGAGCCGACCAGGAAGCCGTGCACGGTACCCAGCCCCCGGGAGCCGAGCGCCAGCACGGTGGCGTCCCGCCCGGCCGCCGTGAGGGCCTCGACGGGGTCCTCGGGGACGTGCGCGGAGCCGACCTCGGTCCCGGCGAGTTCGGCCCGCAGCTCCGCCTCGCGGGCCGCGAGCCGCTGCCGGCTCCAGCGGATCGCCTCGTCGGTGCCGAGCACGTCGGTCTTCGGCCAGGGCCAGGCCTGGAGCAGTTCGAGCGGCAACTCGCGCCGCCGCGCCTCGCGCGCCGCCCAGTCGGTGGCGGCCAGGCTCTCGGGCGAGCCGTCGAATCCGACGACGACGGGTCCGTTCACGGTGCTCTCCCAGGAATGATCGGCCAGGGGTCAGCCGGCCTCGTCGGACGGCAGCGGGACGGTGACGACGGGGCAGCGGGCGCGGCGGAGCAGCCCGTGCGGCACGGAGCCCAGCCGCATGCCGGTGAACCCGCCGGAGCCCCGCCGTCCGACCACCACGGCGAGCGCGTGCTCGGACGCCCGTGCCAGTTCCTCGACGGGATGGCCGTGCGGCACCTCGTGGGTGAGGTGCGGTCCGGGGTCCGTCGCCCGCAGGCCCGCGGTGGCCTCGGACAGGAGCCGCCGCGGCTCCGCCTCGGCCTCGTCCGGGGCGGTCCGGCCGCCGAGCGGGCCGCTGCTGCGGACCAGGACGGCGCGCAGATCGGCGCCGCGCCGGTCGGCGAGGCCGTGTGCGAAGCGGACGGCGGCGGCCGAGGTCGGACTGCCGTCCACGCCGACCACGACGTAGGGCCGTTCCTGGGTGACGTGCTCCGGGCCGGGCACCACGACCACCGGGCAGTGGGCCTGGGCGCTCACCGGGACGGTCACCGAGGCGAGGCTCAGCACCTCCTCGACCCGGCTCAGCCGCCGGGTGCCGAGGACGACCAGCGAGGCGTGCGCCGACTCCCGGCACAGCGCCGGCGCCGGCACGTCCTCGGCGACCACGGTGGTGACCGTCAGCCCCGGGTGCCGGGCGCGGGCCGCCGCGGCGGCCCGTCCGAGCGCCCGGTCGGCGCGCTCGCGCAGCGCCTTGTGGTAGCGGCCCTCGTCGAACGGCCGGAACTCGCGGACCACCGAGGGGACCGCGTGGACCAGCCGCAGCGGCAGTCCGCGGCGGTGGGCCTCGTCGGCGGCCCAGGCGGTGGCCATCGGCCCGGGGTCGGTGTCCACCCCGAGAACGACCGGGGCGCTTCCGTGGCCGGGGGTCGTGGCTGTCATGGTTCCTCCACATCGTCGGGCTCACCACCGGACGGTGGCGCCGTCGGGCCGCGTTCCCATGCCGCGCGGGGCGTCGTGCGGCCGGGAGGGGCCGGCGGGCACCGGCCCGCGGATCCGCTCCTCGATACCGCGGCGGACCGCGGCGGTGTACCGGCGCAGCCGGTCGGACGGCGTGGCCGCGGGAGCCCGCGGCGCGACGATCCGCCGGGCCGCCGCGGGCAGTCCGGCGAGGTCCGCCTCGAACACGGCCCGCGCCCCGGCGAGCGTCGGCGGCGGGCCGGTCCGCTCGCCGTGCGCCATGACCGTCCGCAGCAGCGGCGCGGTGTCCGGCGGCGCCGGCTCGTCGGCGAGCGCGACGGTGTCGGTGAATCCGGGGCCCCGGTGGACCTGCTTGGCGCCGGGGGCGCTGATCTTTCCGGTCGAGAGCTTCATCATCGGCCGCCCGTCGTAGGCCACCAGTTTGTACGCCGCGTCCAGGTACGGCGCGTCGGCCGACACCCCCACCAGGGTGCCGACCGCGAAGGTGTCGATCGGCGCCCGGTCGCGCACCAGCCGCTCGATCGCGTACTCGCCCAGCCCGCCGCTGGCGGTGACGGCCACCCGGACCAGCCCGGCCTCGTCCAGGATCCGCCGGGCCGTGACCGCGAGCGCGCCCAGGTCGCCGCTGTCGAGCCGGACCGCGCAGCCCTCCTGCAGCCCCAGCTCGCGCAGCACCCGCGCGGCCGTCGCGACCCCGCCGGCGGTGTCGTAGGTGTCGACCAGGAGGGTGAGCGGCCCCGGGTGGGCGCGGGCGAAGGCCCGGAACGCGGCCGCCTCGTCGCCGAAGGCCTCGACGTACGAGTGCGCCATGGTGCCGACCGCCCTCAGCCCGTGCGCGCGGGCCGCCGCCACGTTGCTCGTCCCGGCGAACCCGACCAGGGCGCCCAGCCGGGCGGCCCGGTCGGCGGCCGACACGCCGTGGGTGCGCCGCAACGAGAAGTCGACCACCGGACGCCCCCGCGCGGCCAGGACGCACCGCGCTGCCTTCGAGGCCACCGCCCGGCGGGCCCCGGGGCGTCCGTGGCCGCGCCGGAAGACTGGGCTTGAGGCCGGCGGAACCGCGGGCCCCGCCCCGAGGAGGTGCGTCATGGCCGCGCAGCAGCACCGTCCGGTCGCGCACACGCCGCTCCGTTCCCGGCTTCGCCGCGCCTCCGGTCTGGACCACAATCCACTGTGCCGACCGGTCGACCGGGCCCGAAGCCGCCTGGTGCTGGCCCTGCCGGTCGTCCTCGCCGCGCTGCTCGCCGTGAGCGCGGCGGTCGCCGTCCTGGTGTTCCGGGCGGAGACCCGCAGCGAGCGGGAGGCGGCCCGCCATCGGCACGCCGTCGTGGCGACGACGGTCGGCCCGGCCGTGCCGGACGACCTGAGGACCGGAAGCTCCGGGGCGCGCGCCCCCGCCCGGTGGAGCTACCCGACCGGCCCCGGTGGCGGCACCGTCCGGGTGAGCACCGGAACGCCGGTCGGGACGGCGGTACCGATCCACGTGGACGACAACGGCGCCCCGACTGCGGGGGCCCGCGACACCACCGCGATCCTCGCGGACGCGGGGATCCTCGGCCTCGGGACGGCGGCCGGCCTCACCTCGCTCGCCGTCCTCGGCTGCACCGTGCACCGCCGGGCACTGGACCGGCGGGCCGAACGGAGCTGGGAGCCCGAATGGGAGCGGGTGGAACCGCTGTGGACGCAGCGCCGCTGAGCCGTTCCGGTGACCCGGGCCGCAGGTGACCCCGGCGGCAGGGCGCCGGTTCAGAGCCGGAACACCGCGACCCCGCCGGGCCGCAGGGTCGCCGTGGTCCCGCGGCAGCGGACCCGGACCGGGTCGGCGCCGTCCTCGCGCAGGCGCACCGTGGCCGTGTGCCGGTCGACCGTGATCACCATGCCCTGGTGGCCCCGGTAGCGCAGTTCCAGTTCCAGCCGGCCGAGCGCCGACGGCAGGTGCGGGTCCAGCCGCAGCGCGTCCTCGCCGATCTCCAGCCCGGTGTAGCAGCGCTGCAGCAGGTCGACGGCCCCGGCCATGGCGCCGAGGTGGACGCCCTCCGCCGTCGTGCCGTGCTGACTGTCCCGGATATCGGCCACCAGGGCGTCGCGGAAGTACCGCCAGGAGGCCCGGCGGTCGGCGCGGGTGAGCACCCAGGCGTGGACGACCGAGCTGAGCGTCGAGCCGTGCACGGTGCGCCGCAGGTAGTAGGCCGTGGTGCGGCGGAACAGCTCGTGCGGGGCCGGGTGGCCCAGGTGCCGGAGCAGGTCGCGGACCTCGCGGGCGGAGAACAGGTACCAGAGCATCAGCGCGTCCGCCTGCTTCGAGGCCTGGTACCGGTTGACGGTGTCGCCCTCGGCCTCCAGGATCCGGTCGAGCCGGCGCAGGTCGGTGTAGCGCTGCCGGTAGGCCGCCCAGTCGAGTTCGGCGAGCCGCTCGTAGCCGTCGAACTGGCTCAGCACACCCCGGTGGAAGGGGACGTGCAGCCGCCGGCCGATCTCCTGCCAGCGGTCGAGCTCCAGGGCGTCCAGGGCGAGCCGTTCACGCAGTTCGCCGCACCGGTACCCGGGCAGCACCCGCAGGGTGTCGGCGGCCCGGGCCAGCACCCAGGAGGCCAGGACGTTGGTGTAGGCGTTGTCGTCCAGCCCGGGGCGGTCGGCGCCGGGGTAGGCGTCGTGGTACTCGTCGGGCCCGAGCACGCCCCGGATCGACCAGCGCCCCCGGTCGCGGTCGTACGCCGCCGCGGACGACCAGAAGCGGGCGATCTCCAGCAGCGTCTCGGCGCCCGCCGAGGAGAGGAACTCCAGGTCGCCGGTGGCCTCGTAGTACTTCCAGATGTTGTAGGCCACCGCCGAGCCGACGTGCCGCTGCAGGTGGCTGTGGTCCGGCAGCCAGCGGCCGGACAGCGGGTTGAGGTGGAGCTGCTGGGACTCCTCACGGCCGTCGCTCGCGCTCTGCCACGGGTACATCGCGCCGTGGAAGCCGGCCTCGTGCGCGGCCCGCCGGGCGGCGTCCAGGCGGCGGTGGCGGTAGCGCAGCACCGAGCGGGCCAGCTCCGGGAGGCGAAGGTCCAGCAGCCGGAGCACGAACAGCTCGTCCCAGAAGACGTGCCCCCGGTACGCCTCGCCGTGCAGACCGCGCGCCGGGACGCCGACGTCCAGGTCCACCGAGTGCTCCGAGTAGCTCTGCAACAGGTGGAACAGGGCCAGGTGCAGCGGTCCGGCGCCGTCGAAGTCCGCCTCGATCCGGCAGTGGCGCCACAGCTCCGTCCAGCGCCGCGCGTGCTCGGCGAGCAGCTCGGCGAAGCTCCCGGCCCCGGCGGCGAGCATCAGGGAGGCGGCCAGTGGGGTCTCGATCGCCGGGTCGCGGGAGGTGTGCACGGCCACCACCTTCTCGACCGCGACCGGGCGGCCTCGGCGCAGCTCCAGCATCCGCAGCTCGGCCGCCCGGCCGTCCCCGTGCTCGTGCGTGACGGCGAGGGTGCCGCGCGGCGCCCTGGTCCGGGCGGCCAGGGCGATCCGCAGCGGCGCGTCGGGCGCCGCGACCTCCACCCAGCACAGCCCGTCCCCGTCCACGCCCTGCCCGGCCGGGAGGAGGTGGCGGTCGGCCAGCCCCCGGTAGCGGGCGACGCCCCGGTTGGCGACCACGCCGTCCAGCGCCGAGCGGACCTCCAGCGGCCCGGACCAGTTCTCCGCCGTGAACGTGCTCTTCAGCGCGACCAGGTGCGGTGAGGCCTGACTGGCGAACCGCCGCTGCACCAGTTCGGTCCGCCGCCCCCGCCCGTCCACCACGAGGGCGGTGCGGGTCAGCACGCCCCGGCGCAGGTCCAGCTCCAGGGTCTGCCCGGCCGGAGGACCGGCGAACCACGCGTCCCCCGGGGCCCGGAAGGTCAGCGGCAGCCAGTTCGGGGCGTTGACCAGGTCCTCGTTGGTGACCGACCGGCCCGCCACGGTCGAGACCGCGCGGTGGTAGCAGCCGGCCAGGTACGTCCCCGGGTAGTGCACGCCGTCGGCGACCGCCTCCGGCGCGGCACCGCGGGTCACCAGGTACCCGTTGCCGACCGCGCACAGGGCCTCCCGCAGCCCCTCCTCGGCGGGGTCGAAGCCCTCGTAACGCAGGACCCACGGGTCCGGCATCACCGGGCGCCCCGCGGGCGGGCGTGCTTCCACGGGGGATCACCTCCCTGCCGAGCGGTCGTCTCCCAGTCTGCGCACCGCCCGCCCGCCCCGCCCGCCGGGGCCGGTCGGCCCTGGCCGGAACGGGAGGGTCCGGGGACGCTGGAAGGGTCCGGCCGGGAGCGCGGCGAAGCGCCCGGCAGCGCCCGGCGAACGGGCCGAGGAGGCTCCCATGTCCACCGCCCCCGCTCCGCGCACCACCGTCGAGACGGCCCTGCTCACCGACGGAGCCACCGTCGAGATCCGCCCGGTCACCGCCGCGGACCGGCGGGCCGTCCTGGACCTGCACACCACCGGGATGTCGGAGGAGAGCCGTCGGCTGCGCTTCTTCGGCGCCAGCCGCACCGCGCCGCGGCTCGCCGCCGACCGCCTGTGCGGCCCGCACGGCCCGGGCCTGCTGGCGCTGGGCGCGTGGGCCGGGGGCGCCCTCGTCGGCGAGGCCGACTGCGAACTGCTGGACGAACCCCCGGGGACCGCCGAGCTGGCCCTCGTGGTCGCCGACCGCTGGCACCACCGGGGCGTGGCCACGCTGCTGCTGGAACACCTGATCCACGCCGCGCGGGGCCGGGGCGTGCGCTTCTTCGAGGCCGACACCCTGACCGGCAACCGCGCGGTGCACAAGGTCTTCGCCGGGCTCGGCCTGCCGGTGCACCGCCGCTTCGAGCGGGGCGAGGTGCGGGTCCGGGTGCCGCTGGAGGAAGCCGACGAGCACTACCGCGAGGCGGTCGACGAGCGGGCCCGCCGCGCCGACGTGGCCAGCCTGACGGCACTGCTGCGCCCGGCCTCGGTCGCGGTGGTCGGCGCCTCCCGGCGGGAGGGCTCGGTCGGCGGGACCGTCCTCGCCCGGATCCGGCGGGGCGGCTTCACCGGCCCGCTGTGGGCGGTCAACCCGTCCGCCGGAGCCGTGGGCGGAGTCCCCTCGTACCCGTCCGTCGGCGCACTGCCCGCGGTGCCGGACCTCGCCGTGCTCGCCGTCCCGGCCGCCGCCGTGCCGGATGTCGCCGAGGAGTGCGGGCGGGCCGGGGTCCGCGCCCTGGTGGTGCTCGCCTCCGGCCTCGGCCCGGAGCAGGCCCGCAACCTGCTGCGCACCTGCCGCCGGCACAGCATGCGCCTGGTCGGGCCGAACAGCCTGGGCATCGCGCACACCGATCCCGCCGTCCGGCTGGACGCCGAGTTCGGTGGGGCGTTCCCGCTGCCCGGCACCGCCGGGGTGGCCGTGCAGAGCGGCGGGGTCGGCATCGCCCTGCTGGAGCGGCTGGCCTGGCTGGGGGTCGGCGTGTCCGGCTTCGTCTCGCTCGGCGACAAGTACGACGTCAGCGGCAACGACCTGCTCCAGTGGTGGGAGCAGGACGGCCGCACCGACCTCGCCCTGCTCCACCTGGAGTCCTTCGGCGATCCGCGCGCCTTCGCCCGCACCGCCCGCCGGGTCACCCGGCGGATGCCGGTGCTCACCGTCGACGCGGGCCGCTCGGAGGCGGGCCGGCGGGGCGCGGCCTCCCACACCGCGGCCGCCGCCACGCCCACCGTCACCCGGGAGGCGCTGTTCCGCCAGGCGGGCATCACCGCCACCCGCAGCATCGACGAACTCGTCGCGACCGCGGGCCTGTTGCACGTCCAGCCGCTCCCGGCGCCGCGCGGCGCGGTCGCCGTGGTCTCCAACGCGGGCGGGATCGGCGTCCTCGCCGCCGACGCCTGCGCGGAGGCGGGCCTGTCGCTGCCCGAGCCCGGGCCCGGGCTCGCCCCGCTGCTCCCGCCGGGCGCCTCCGCCCGCAACCCGGTGGACACCACCGCGGCGGTCGGGCCGCAGGACCTCGCGCGCTGCCTGGACGCCCTGGAACGGGACCGGAGCATCGATGCCGTGCTGCTCTGCCTGGTCCCGACCGCGCTCGCCACCACCGCCGACCGCGATCCGCTGCGCGCCCTGCTGGACGGTCCCGCCCGGCGCCGCGTCCCGTTCGCCGCCGTGCTGCTCGACCAGCAGGTGCCGATCAGCTATCTGACCTGCGCCGACGGCGGCCGGATCCCGGCCTACTCGGACACCGTCGCCGCCGCCCGCGCGCTCGCCCACGCCCGGGACCGCGCCCGCCGGCTCGCCGAACCGCCGTCCCCCGAGGCCGACGCCCCGGGCTGCGACGTGCGCACCGCCCGCAGCCTCGTCGACGGCCACCTCGCCGCCCACCCCGGCGGTGGCTGGCTCGACCCGCTCACCACCGCCGACCTGCTGGAGAGCTACGGCCTGCCGCTGGTCACCTCGGTCTGGGCGCGCGACGAGCACACCGCCGCCGTCACCGCGGCGGCACTGGCCCGGCTCGGGCACGAGGGCAAGGTCGCCCTCAAGGCGTACTGGCCCGGCCAGGTGCACAAGAGCGCGGCGGGCGCGGTCCGTACCGGGCTCGCCGGGGAGGGCGACGTCCGTGCCGCCTACCGGGAGTTCACCGCCGCCTTCGGGGCCGGGCTGGCCGGCGCCGTGGTGCAGCCGATGGCCGCTCCCGGCGTCGAGCTGCTCGCGGGCGTGGTCCAGGACCGCGTCTTCGGCCCGCTGGTGGTGTTCGGCCTGGGCGGTACCGCGACCGAGGTCCTGGACGACCGCACGACCAGGCTGGCCCCGCTCACCGAACGCGACCTCACCACCATGGTCGACGACCTGCGCGCCGCACCGCTGCTGTCCGGCCACGGCGGGACGCCCCCGGCCGACCTGGACGCCGTCCGGTCCGTACTGGCCCGGCTCTCCCGGCTGGCCGCCGACCTCCCCGAACTCGTCGAGGCCGACCTCAACCCGGTCATCGCCCGCCCCGACGGCGCCGTCTGCGTCGACGCCCGGGTCCGCCTGGAACCCCGCCCCTCCTTCGACCCCTACCTGCGCCGCCTGCGCCGCCCGGCGTCCGCGGAGGACGGGTGAGGGCGGGAGGCCTTGCCGGCCCGTGACACGAGCCCCCGGTCCCGGAACGCGGGACCCCACGACGGGAAGCGGCTGGTGGGAGGGGCGGATGCGTCGCCGTCGCGGAGACGCGCGCCCTGATCACCCTCGATCACCGTCTCGAAACCGCGGCGCCATATTCCGGCCGGTGTTCCCGCAAATCCCTCCGGAGCCAGAACCGAGAGTGCGGACAACGTCGGGGCGGCCGACCGGACATCGAGTACGGACTGGGCGATTCGGGGCCCATGTCCGCGATCCAGGCGCGGCAGTTCTTTGCGGGCCGGAATCCGCACCGGTCTGCCGCACCGAGAACGGTTCGAATGTTCTCGTAGAAGACGTCCCGTTTGGCGAGTTGTGCCAGGGCCCCGGTTCTGGCCGGTACGACGTACTGGACGGCCTTCTTCGGCGGGCTGATGGCATCGAGCAGGACTTCACGGCCGGCCACGAGGTTCGCGAGCTTCACCGCCATGGGGCGGCGGGCTCACGGGTGCTCCTCGGACGGTCGTCGCCAAGGCGGTGGCGGTTGTGCTCCGGGCGCCCCGTACCCGCCGCCGCCCGGTGTGCGGATCTCCAGCGCGTCCCCCGCCGCCACGTCGGTGCCGCCGCAGCCGGGCAGTTCCTCCACGCTGCCGTCGGCGCGCAGGACGCGGTTGGCGCCGAGCGCGCCGGGGGAGCCGCCGGCGAGGCCGTACGGTGCGACCCGGCGGTGGCCGGAGAGCAGGCTGACCGTCATCGGCTCGCGGAACCGCAGGCGGCGCAGCGCGCCGTCGCCGCCGTGCCGGCGGCCGGTGCCGCCGCTGCCGGGGCGCACGGCGAACTCCTCGACGAGGACCGGGAAGCGCCACTCCAGGACCTCCGGGTCGGTGAGGCGGGAGTTGGTCATGTGGGTCTGGACGGCGTCCGCCCCGTCGAAGTCCGGGCCCGCGCCGGAGCCGGAGGCGATGGTCTCGTAGTACTGGTGCTCCGCGTTGCCGAAGGTGAGGTTGTTCATCGTGCCCGAGCCCTCCGCCTGCGCGCCGAGGGCCGCGTAGAGCGCGCCGACGACGGCCTGCGAGGTCTCGACGTTGCCCGCGGCGACGGCGGCGGGGTACTCGGGCGCGAGCATCGAGCCGGACGGCACGACGATCCGCAGGGGGCGCAGGCAGCCGTCGTTGAGCGGGATGTCGTCGGCGACGAGGGTGCGGAAGACGTAGAGGACGGCGGCGGTGACGACGGCGGTGGGGGCGTTGAGGTTGCCGTCGAGCTGGGGCGACGTGCCGGTGAAGTCGATGGTCGCGCTGCGGTCCCGGTGGTCGACGCGCACGGAGACGGCGATCACCGCGCCGGAGTCGGTCTCGTAACGGCAGGAGCCGTCGGACAGGCCGCCGACGGCCCGGCGCACGGCGGCCTCGGCGTTGTCCTGGACGTGCCGCATGTAGGCCTGGACGACGGCGAGTCCGTACTGGTCGATCAGGGCGTTGGCCTCGTCGACGCCCTTGCGGTTGGCGGCGATCTGGGCCCGGAGGTCGGCGAGGTTGGTGTCCGGGTCGCGGGACGGGTGGCGCGCCCCGGTGAGCAGCCGGAGGGTCTCCTCCTCGCGCAGCCGCCCGTCCAGCACCAGGGGCCAGGTGTCGAACAGCACGCCCTCCTCGTGGATCTCGTGGCTGTCGGCGGGCATCGAGCCGGGGGTGGTGCCGCCGATCTCGGCGTGGTGGCCGCGGGAGGCGACGAAGAACAGGAGGTCGCGGCCGTCCTGGTCGAAGACCGGGGTGACCACGGTGATGTCGGGCAGGTGGGTGCCGCCGTGGTAGGGGTCGTTGACCGCGTAGGTGTCGCCGGGGCGCAGCCGCGGGCCCCGCCGGCGGATCACCTGTTTGACGGTGGTGCCCATCGAGCCGAGGTGGACGGGGATGTGCGGGGCATTGGCGACGAGGTTGCCGTCCGGGTCGAAGAGCGCGCAGGAGAAGTCGAGCCGCTCCTTGATGTTGACCGACTGGGCGGTGGACTCCAGCCGGGCGCCCATCTGCTGGGCGACCGCCATGAAGAGGTTGTTGAAGACCTCCAGCAGGACGGGGTCGGCGGTGGTGGTGACGGCCTGCTCGGTGCGCGTCCCCGTGCGTTCGAGCGACAGGTGGCCGCCGGGGGTGACGGTGGCCCTCCAGCCGTCGTCCACGACGGTGGTGGAGTCGGGCTCGGTGATCAGGGCCGGGCCGGTGACCGTGTCGCCCGCGCGCATCGACCGGCGTTCGAGCAGCGGGGCCCGGCGCCACTCGCCGCCGCTGCGCAGCGTGACGGTGGCGGGCTCCGGGGGCTCCCCGGGGGGAGGGGCGGGGGAGAGGGCGTCGAGCCGCGGCTGCTCGGTGAGTCCGGTGCCCTCGACGGTGAGGGCCTCGATCACCAGCGGGCGGTCCATCAGGAAGGAGTAGGCGGCCCGGTGCCGCTCCTCGAACTCGGCCGTCATCTCGCCCGGCCCGCCCAGCGGGACGCCGATCGCGGTGTCGGTGCCCCGGTAGCGCAGTCGGGCCCGGTGGACCAGGCGGATGCGCTCGCGCGGGACGTCCTGGTCGAGCAGCTGCTCGGTGGCGTCCGCCGCGAGCTCCTGCGCGAGGTCCCGGACGGCGGCCATCTCCTCCCGCGCCAGCGGCCGTTCGACGGCCCGCTCGTGCAGGACGGTGGTGTCGGCCAGCCCGATGCCGAGGGCGGACAGCACCCCCGCCATCGGCGGGACCAGGACGGTGCGGATCCCCAGGGCGTCGGCCACCGGGCAGGCGACCTGGCCGCCCGCGCCGCCGAAGGTGGTCAGCGTGTAGCGGGTGACGTCGTGGCCCTGCTGGACGGAGATCCGTTTGATCGCGTTGGCGATGTGGCCGACCGCGATCCGCAGGAATCCGTCGGCCGCCTCCTCGGCGGTGCGGTCGCCGATCTCCTCGGCCAGTTCGGCGAACCGTCGTCTCGTCAGGTCGAGGTCGAGCGGCTGGTCGCCGTCCGGTCCGAAGACGCGGGGGAAGTGCCCGGCCTGGATGCGGCCGAGCAGCAGATTGGCGTCGGTGACGGTCAGCGGCCCGCCGTTGCGGTAGCAGGCGGGGCCGGGGTCGGCGCCGGCCGAGTCCGGCCCGACCCGGAGGCGTTCGCCGTCGAACCGCAGCACCGAGCCGCCGCCGGCGGCGACGGTGTGGATGGCGAGCATCGGCGCCCGCAGCCGCACCCCGGCGACCCGGGTGGTCACCACCCGCTCGTACTCGCCGGCGTAGTGCGAGACGTCGGTGGAGGTGCCGCCCATGTCGAAGCCGATCACCCGCCGGTGGCCGGCGAGCTCCGACATCCGCACCATGCCGACGATGCCGCCGGCCGGGCCGGAGAGGATCGCGTCCTTGCCCCGGAAGTGCCCGGCCTCGGCCAGGCCGCCGTTGGACTGCATGAACATCAGCCGGACACCGGCCAGTTCGTCCGCCACCTGCCGGACGTAGCGGCGCAGACCGGGGTTGAGGTAGGCGTCGACCACGGCGGTGTCCCCGCGCGGCACCAGCTTCATCAGCGGGCTCGCCTCGCTGGACAACGACACCTGGTCGAAGCCGAGCCGTTCGGCGAGCCCTCCGATCTCGCGCTCGTGGGCGGGGTGCAGGTAGCTGTGCAGGCAGACCACGGCGATCGACCGCAGGCCGTCACGCAGACAGGCGCGCAGGTCCCCGGCGAGCCGGTCGAGGTCGGGCGGGCGCAGCACCCGGCCGTCGGCGTCGATCCGCTCGTCCACCTCGACCACCCGGGCGTAGAGCGGCTCGGGCAGGACGATCCCGCGCGCGAAGATCCGCGGCCGGTTCTGGTAGCCGATGCGCAGCGCGTCGGCGAAGCCGCGGGTGACGCACAGGACGGTCGGTTCGCCGGTGCGCTCCAGCAGCGCGTTGGTCGCCACCGTGGTGCCCATCCGGACGGACGCGATGTCCGCCCCGGGGGGCAGCAGGGCCCGGATCCCCGCCACCGCCGGGTCGCGGTGGCGGGCGGGGTCGTGCGAGAGCAGCTTGTGGGTGAGCAGCCGGCCGTCCGGAGCCAGCGCGACCACGTCGGTGAAGGTCCCGCCCCGGTCCACCCAGAACTGCCAGCCCCTGGAAGCCATGACGGGTTCCCTCCGCCGTACCGCGCGGCGTCCTGTGCCGGCGCGGCCCCGTGCGTGAGCGGTTCTGTCCACGAGTATCCGACCGGGCGAACCGTTCGGGCAAACGGAACATACTGGGCATGACGGGCGGATGCGGGAGGCGGCGATGACGGCCACGACGGTGGGGGTGCTGCGGGAGACCGTCCCGGGCGAGCGCCGGGTGGCCCTCGTGCCCGACCTGGTGCGGGCCGTCGGCCGCCTCGGTGCGACGGTCCTGGTCGAATCCGGCGCCGGCGCCCGGGCGGGCCACCACGACGCCGGCTACCGTGCCGCGGGGGCCGTCGTCACCGGGCGCGGCGAACTGCTGGGCCGCGCGGACGTGCTGCTCGGGATCCACCCGCCCAACGCCGACCCGACGCGCGAGCTGCGTCCCGGGCAGGTGCTGGCCGCACTGGTACGACCGGAGCGGATCCCGTACCTGGTCCGGATCTGGGCGGACCGGGGGGTGACGGTGATCGGCCTGGACCTGGCACCCGACCTTCCCGCCGCGTACCCGCTGGACGCCGGGGCCTCGCAGGCCCGGGTGGCGGGGTACCGGGCGGTGCTGATCGCCGCCGCGCGGCTGGAGCGCTGCCTGCCGCCCTGGGGTACTCCGGACGGGCTGTTCGACCCGGTCCGGGTGCTGGTGGTCGGCGCCGGCCACGCGGGCCTGCAGGCGGTCGACACCGCCCGCCGCCTGGGCGCGCCGGTCGACGCCGTCGAACCGCGGCTCCGTGAGCGGACGGCGGTTGCCGCGCTGGGGGCCGGGCTGCTGGACCTGCCCGGTCTGCGCACGGTGGGGGACGGCCGGGAGCTGGCGCGGTCCCTGGACCGCCACCGTCCGGCGTGGGTGGCCGGGCTCGCCGCGGCCGCCGTCCGGTACCCCCTCGTGGTGTCGGCCCTCGCCCCGCCGGGCCGTACGCCCCCGGTCCTGCTCCACACGGCGACGGTGGCGCGGATGCGGCCCGGCTCGGTGCTGGTGGATCTGACGGCCGGTCCGGAGGGCGGCACCGTCGAGGGCGTGCTGCCGGACACCACGACCGAGGTCGGCGACGGGGTCACGGTGATCGGCGCCGGGGAACTCGCGGCGCAGGCGGCGGGGACCGCCTCGCGCGCGTTCGCCCACAACGCGCTGGCGCTGCTCGACCGGCTCGCGCACACCGGTGCCCCGGCACAGGACCCGGTCCTCGGCCCCATGCTGGTGACCGACCGGGGCGCCGTGCGGCACGGACCCACCGTCGGGCTGCTGACGCGAGCGACCGCCGCGGCGGGGTTTCCCTAGGCTCAGGGGCGTGCGAACAGCGCGGCGTGCCGGGCGACCGCCCCGGCACGGTCGGCGCACTGCTGGTAGCAGCAGGCCAGCACCACGAGGTCCACGAGATCGACGGCGTCCACCGGGTCCGTTCCCTCCCCGCCCCGCAGCAGCCCGTACAGCAGCCGCTGCCGCCGGGCGACTTCGTGCAGGGCGGCCGGAACGTCGGCGACGCCCTCGGGCGCGCCGGTCTCCAGGATGTCGGCGCACCGCGCGACCAGGTCCAGCGCCGCACCGGCGAGCCCGCGCAGCGGAGTCCGCAGCCGCCCGTCGAACGGTTCCCGCTCCCGACGGGCCCAGGCGGCCTCCAGCAGCCGCTGGGCGAGCCGCCCGAGCGTCTCCACCTCGCACCCCACGTGGACGGCGACGACGGTCCCGGCCCGCCCGCCGGGCGCCACGGCGGCGTCCTCCTCGATCCGGGACAGCAGATCGGCCAGAGCCTTCTCCGCGGCCGGGATCCCGTCGCCGCCGTCGGCCGGATCCGTGAGGACGGCCGTCGCGCCGGCCAGCGCGGCGTGCGCGAGCCGTACCAGCGCGGCCAGCTCGTCGACCAGTGCGCGGTACCCGGTGTCGGCGCCGTCGGACATCCGGTTCACTCCTGTCGTCCGGTCCCCTCGACCAGTCTCGCTCCACCACCGGCGGCACCGCAGCCGCACCGGGCCCGCGACCGCGGTCGCCCCCCGGGACGGTGGCCCGCCGGGCCGGTCGGCGGACCAGGACCCGCTCGCCGGAGCGGGGGACCACGGCCGTCCAGCCGAGCTCGCGGTCGATCCGGTCGCGCAGGGCGGCCGAGCCCTCGGGCTCGCCGTGGACGAGGTACACCGCGCTCGGTTCGGGAGCCCCGCGCAGCCAGTCGACGGCCTCGGCGGCGTCGGCGTGCGCGGAGAACGCCGGGACGTGGACCACCTCGGCGCGCACCGGCACGTACGTGCCGTACATCTTCAGCGTGCGCGCCCCGTCCACCAGATCACGGGCCCGGGTGCCCTCGGCGGCGTAACCGACCACCACGACGGTGTTGCGGGGATCGGGCAGCGGGTGGCGCAGGTGGTGGACGACGCGGCCGCCGGTGGCCATCCCGGAGGCCGAGACGATCACCGCCGGACCGTGGGCCCGGTCCAGGGCGAGCGAGTCCTGGAGCGAGTGCACGAGGGTGAACGGCTCCGGGTCCAGCGCGGCCGCGCCCCGGGCCAGGACGTCGGGGCGCAGCTGGTCGGAGCCGGCCGCGAAGGCCTCCCGGTAGATCTGCAGGGTCGCCAGCGCCATCGGACTGTCCACGTACACCGGGACGCCGGCCGGGAGCCGGCCCGAGCGGCGCAACTCGGTCAGCCGGTGCAGCACGACCTCGGTCCGGTCCACCGCGAAGGAGGGGATCACCGTGGTGTCCAGCGGGACGGGGTCGAACATCCGCAGGGCGTTCTCGACGTCCTCGTCGTCGTAGAGCGGCTCGGCCGGCCGGTGCTTCGACCAGCCGTACCGGTTGGCGTGGTCGGCCTCCTCCCGCAGCAGGTGGGCGCTGTCGCGCAGGATCAGTTCGGCGATCCGGGCGGTGTCCGGGGTGGTGAGCACCGGGCCGCGGAAGCCGTCCCGGACGAGGCGGGGCAGGTAGCCGCAGTGGTCCAGGTGGGCGTGGGTGAGCACCACCGCCCGGACGTCGGCCGGGTCGAGCGGCAGCGGGCGCCGGTTGCGGCGGCGCAGCTCGGCGTGGCCCTGGAACAGGCCGCAGTCGATCATCAGCCGGGCGTGGTCGGTCTCCACCAGGAACTCGCTGCCGGTGACGGTGCCCACGCCGCCGAGGAAGGTCAGCAGGCCCGGCCGGGCCGGCGCCGGGGGAGCGCCGGGGTCCGGCGCTCCCCCGGTCCGTGGTCATGGCCGCCTCCAGCGGAATCGGGGTCCCGGGTCCTCCCATCGTGGCGGCAGGCCGGTCCGCTGTCCCGGGGCGGACCGGCCCTGCCGGCAGGGACCGTCCGGCCCTGGGCGGCGTCCCGCGGGCGGCGGACAGTGGAGTCGGGACCGGCCGACCGCGGCCGTCGGTGCGCGGTGGTCCCGCCCCGACGCGCAGACCCGCCCCGAGGAGGAGTGAGGACGATGCAGCACCGCAGCGTCAACGACGTGATGACCCCCGAGGTCGTCACCGCCCGGCCCGACACGCCGTTCAAGGAGATCGCGGCGCTGTTCCACCGCAACGACATCACCGCGATCCCGGTCGTCGACGACCAGGACCGGCCGCTCGGCATCGTGTCCGAGGCCGACCTGATCCGCAAGGCGGCCGTGCTGCCCGACCCCGAGGGCCGCTACCCGGGCCGCTGGCTGGACGGCCCGGACCGTGCGCGGGCCGAGGCCGAGACGGCCGGCGGTCTGATGACCAGCCCGGCCGTCACCGCCCGCCCGGCGTGGACGGTCGCCGAGGCCGCCCGGGTGATGGACAAGCACCGCGTCAAGCGCCTGGCGGTCGTCGACGAGGCCGGCCGCCTGGTCGGCATCGTGAGCCGCAGCGACCTGCTGGAGGTGTTCCTGCGGCACGACACGGAGATCCGTGAGGAGATCGTCGACGAGGTGCTCGGGCGGACCCTGCGGCTCGCCCCCGACGCCGTTCGGGTGACCGTCGAGGACGGGATCGTCACCCTGACCGGACGGCTGCCGCGGCGCAGCCAGATCCCGGTCACCGAGCGGCTCTGCCGCGCCGTGGACGGCGTGGTGGCCGTGCACCGCGAGCTCGACTGGACCGAGGACGACACCGAACCCCGGCTCGAACACCCCCGCGCCTACCGCGCGGCGTCGTAGGAGGCCGTCATGACGGGCACCCCGAACACCGTCGCCGACGTCATGACCCACGGGGTCGTCGCCGTCGGCCGTGACGCGGACTTCCGCGAGGTCGCCGAGACCCTGCAGCGCTGGCAGGTCAGCGCCCTCCCGGTGCTGACCGGTGACGGCCGGGTCATCGGCGTGGTCTCCGAGGCCGACCTGCTCACCGCCCGGGACCGGGACGGCGAACGCGCCGACACCCTGACGGCCGGGCGGATGATGTCCGTCCCCGCCGTCACCGTGCACCCGGGCAGCCCGCTCAACGAGGCCGCCCGGGCGATGGCCCGCGGCCACCTCAAGCGCCTCCCGGTGGTCGACGCGGAGGACTTCCTGGTCGGCATCGTCAGCCGGGGCGACCTGCTGAAGGTGTACCTGGCCGAGGACCGGGAGCTCGCCGACCGGGTCCGCTTCGAACTGGTCGCCACCCTGGGCCCGGCCGGCCCGACGGCCGTGGACGTCCGGGCGCGGGAGGGCCGGATCACCCTGTCCGGCACCCTGCCCGACACGGTCCCCCTCCCGGTGCTGGAACGGCTGGTCCGGTCCGTCCCCGGAGTCGTCGCCGTCGAGGTCCGGCTCAGCGCCCCGGCCTGACCGCACGAGTTCCCTGGTGCGCCGGGCGGTCCCCGCGCGCAGAATCGGTCACATGACCGGCCCGGTGACCCAGGGAGCAGCGATGGACGCGACCGAACCCGCCGCGGCCGAGCGGCGCGTGCGGGTGTTCCTGTTGGACGACCACGAGGTGGTCCGCCGCGGGGTGCGCGACCTGCTGGACGGCGAGCCGGACCTGGAGGTCGTCGGCGAGGCGGGCAGCTGCGCCGAGGCCCTCGCCCGGGTGCCCGCGCTGCGCCCGGACGTGGCGGTCCTCGACGTCCGGCTGCCGGACGGCGACGGCGTCACCGTCTGCCGGGAACTGCGCGACCGCATGCCGCACCTGGTCTGCCTGATGCTGACCTCGTTCGACGACGACGACGCCCTGCTCGACGCGATCATGGCCGGGGCGGCCGGCTACGTGCTGAAGCAGGTCAAGGGCGGCGACCTGGTCGGCGCGGTCCGGACGGTCGCCTCGGGCCAGTCCATGCTGGACCCGGCGACCACCCGCAAGCTGATGGAGAGCCTGCGCCACCACGACCAGACCCCGACCGAGGCCGCCCTGGCCCAGCTGACCCCGCGGGAGCGGGAGATCCTCGCCCTGGTGGGGGAGGGGAAGACCAACCGGCAGATCGGCCGGGAGCTGTACCTCGCGGAGAAGACGGTCAAGAACCACGTCTCGCGGCTGCTCGCCAAGCTCGGCGTCGAACGCCGCCTCCAGGCCGCCGTCCTCGCGGCGCACGCCGATCCGGAGGCCGGGCACCACCCGCACCCGCACTGACCACGGGGCCGGTCGGGCCCGGCAAGGGGCCCGACCGGCCCAAGCGGCCCGCCGCGGCCCCGGCGCAGGGTGGACGTGGGGCAACCCGCCCGCGCACCCCCTTGGAGGCGGCCATGTCCATCCTCGCCCTCGACGCCGCCGCGCTGGAGAGCCTCGTCTCCGCGGCGGTCGCCGCGCCCTCGCTCCACAACAGCCAGCCGTGGCGCTTCCGGCTCCGGCCGGAGACCTCCACCCTGGAGGTCCGGGCCGCCCGGGCACGGGCCCTGCCCGTGATGGACCCCGCGGGGCGGGCCCTGCACATCTCGGTCGGCGCGGCCGTGCTGAACCTGCGGGTCGCGGCCCGCCACCTCGGCTGGGCCCCCGAGGTCCGGCTGCTGCCCGACCCGGCCGATCCCGACCTGCTGGCCGCCGTGCAGCTGGACACCGCCGCACCGGTGCGGCCGTCCCTCACCGAGGCGCTCTACACGGCGATCTGGCACCGCCACTCGATCCGCACGCCGTTCACCGGCGAGCCCGTCCCGCCGGCCGTCCTCGACGAACTCGCGACGGCCGCCCGGGCCGAGGACGCCCACCTCGAACTCCCGGACCACGAGGAGACCGTCCGGCTCCTGGAGCTCACCGCCGAGGCCGAACGGCGCAGTACCACCGACCCGGGGCGGAGCACCGAGAGCCGCGCCTGGATCCACAGCGGAGACCTGTTGCCCTACGGCATCCCGGCCCGTGCGCTCGGACCGCAGGACCGCGACGGGCACCTGCCCGTGCGCGACTTCACCGCCCTGCGGCCCGCCGGGCACCGCACGCCCGCCACCTTCGAGCGCGAACCGCGGATCGCCCTGATCGTCACCGGCCGGGACCGGCGCGCGGACTGGCTGCGCGCCGGCCTCGCCCTGGAGCACGTCCTGCTCACGGCCACCGTGCACGGGGTCCGCGCCTCCCTGCTCCACCAGGCGATGGAGTGGCCCTCCCTGCGCTGGGCCGCCCGCGAGCCGCACCTCGGTCCCGGCCACGTCCAGATGCTGATCCGCCTCGGCTACGGCCCGGAGGGCGCCCCCACACCGCGCCTGGCCGCCCGCGACGTCCTGGACCCCCGGTCCTAGGCGTCCGGCAACGGGACCCGCCAGAGCAGTTCGGTGCCGCCCTCGGGGCGGGCGCCCGCGGTGAAGGTCCCGCCCAGGGCGGCGGCCCGTTCGGCGAGGTTGGCCAGGCCGCTGCGGCGCCCGCCCTCCGGCAGGCCGACGCCGTCGTCCGTGACGGTGAGCGTGAGGTCCGCCCCGGCGGTGAGGGAGACCTGGACGGCGCGGGCACTCGCGTGCCGGGCGGCGTTGGACAGCGCCAGCAGTTCGTCCAGGCGCAGCTTCGGCACGGGGGCGAAGCTCTCGGGATCGCTGTCCATGGCATCCTCCACGGCCTCGCCCGACGCCCCTGACCAGCGTAGTCGCGCGGTGGCGCCCGCCGCCGCGGACCGGGGCCGAACGGCCCACCCCGTCCACCCGGCGGACCCAAGCCGGGAGCCCGACGCGGCGGAACGCTGGAAGGGGGGAGCGGGGGCGGCGCCGCCGCTCCGCAGCCCGAGAGGAGTGACCGGGAGATGAAGGCACTGACCTACCACGGACCGGGCCGCCGGACCTGGGGCACGGTCCCCGACCCCGCCGTCCAGGACCCCGAGGACGCGATCGTGCGCGTCGACGCGGTCACCATCTGCGGCACCGACCTGCACATCCTGAAGGGTGACGTCCCCGAAGTCGCCGAAGGACGCGTCCTCGGCCACGAGGCCGTCGGCACGGTCACCGAGACCGGCCCGGGCGTGCGCACCGTCGGCGTGGGCGAGCGCGTCCTCGTCTCGTGCATCTCCGCCTGCGGCCGCTGCGCCTACTGCCGCACCGCGACGTACGGCCAGTGCACCGGCGGAGGCGGCTGGATCCTCGGCCACCTGGTCGACGGCTGCCAGGCCGAGTACGTCCGCACCCCCTTCGCCGACACCTCCCTGCACCGGCTGCCCGGCGGAGTCACCGACGAGCACGCGCTCTTGCTCGCCGACATCCTGCCCACCTCCTACGAGGTCGGGGTCCGCAACGGCCGGGTCGGTCCCGGCGACACCGTGGTGATCGTCGGCGCCGGGCCGATCGGACTCGCCGCGATCCTCACCGCCCGGCTCTACAGCCCGGCCCGCACCGTGGTGATCGACCTGGCCCGCGGCCGCCTCGACGCCGCGAAGCGGTTCGGAGCCGACATCGTGCTCACCGTCGACGAGGCCACCCCCGAGGCGGTGCGCGCGCTGGGCCGGGACGGTCTGGGCGCCGACGTCGCGATCGAGGCGGTCGGCGTCCCCGAGTCCTTCGAGCTGTGCACCCGGGTGGTGCGCCCCGGCGGGCGGGTCGCCAACGTCGGCGTCCACGGCCGGCCGGCCGTGCTGCACCTGGAGGACCTCTGGATCCGCGACGTCACCGTCACCACCGGCCTGGTCGACACCCGCAGCACCCCGATGCTGCTCGACATGCTGGCCGCCGGCCGCCTGGACGTCTCCGGCCTGGTCACCCACCGCTTCGGCCTGGACGAGATGCAGGAGGCCTACGACGTCTTCGCCGCCGCCGGGGAGAACGGCGCCCTCAAGGTCGCCCTCTTCCGCACCTGACGCCACCGGTACCGGCCGGCCGGGGCCCCGCGGCGACCACGGCGGTTCCGGCGAGTGCGGCGTGCAGGTTCGCGCCGTCGCGGGGTAGACGCCGGGCCGACGGGAGGTGGGCGGCGATGGGCGCTGACGACGCGGTGCTGGGCGGTGTGCTGGCCCGGCTGCTGGCCCGCTCCCGGGCGCACGGTCCGGCGGAGCTGCCCGGCCTAGTGCGGGAGGCGGCCCGCGGGCTGGGCGCGGACGGGGCCTGGATCCTGCTCGCCGACGTACAGCAGCGGCACCTGGTGCCGCTGCCCGGGACGGGGGACGGCGAGATCGACGTCGAGGGGACGCTCGGCGGCCGCGCCTACCGGCTGCAGTGCGCCCAGTTCTCCACCGGCCCGCCCCCGGTCGGCTGGTACCCGCTGGTCGACGGGGTCGAGCGGATCGGTGTCCTGCGGATCGAGGGCGGGCCCCGGGACGAGGACATGACCGCTCGCTACGAGGCGCTGGCCTCCCTGGTCGCCCTGCTGGCGGTGTCGAAGAGCACGTACAGCGACGTCATGGTCGAGGTCGGGCGCCGGCAGCCGATGAGCCTGCAGGCCGAGCTGCTGTGGGCGTTCCTGCCGCCGCGCACCATCGGGACCCGCGACGTCACCTCCAGCGCCGTCCTGGAGCCGGCCTACGACGTGGGCGGGGACGCCTTCGACCACTCGGTGGCGCACGGGCGCCTGCACGTGTCCGTGTTCGACGCGATGGGCCACGACCTCGCCTCCGGCGGCGCCAGCTCGGTCGCCCTGGCCGCCTGCCGCTCCACCCGGCGGGCCGGCGGCGGGCCGGCCGACATCGTGCGGGCCATCGACCGCACGCTGGCCCGGTGGATCCCGGACCGGCTGCTGACCGCGGTGGTCGCCGACCTCGACACGGCCACCGGCGAGCTGTCCTGGGTCAACTGCGGCCACCCGCCGCCGCTGCTCGTCCGGGACCGCCGGGTCGTGTCGGACGCCCTGCTCCGGCGCGCCGAGCTGCCCCTCGGCCTCGGCTTCCACGAGAGCGGGCCGCAGCCCGTGCACCACGCCCGGCTGCAGCCCGGCGACCGGTTGCTGCTCCACACCGACGGGGTGACCGAGGCCCGCTCGGCCTCCGGCGAGCTCTTCGGGGAGCGCCGCCTGGCCGACACCCTGGTCCAGCACATGGCCGGCGGGGAGCCCGCCCCCGAGGCCCTGCGCCAGCTGATCCACGCCCTGGTCACCCACCAGGACCACCAGCTGCGCGACGACGCCACCATCCTGCTGGCGGAGTGGCACCCGCACCGGCCCGGCCAGTGAGGAGACGGGCGTCCGGCCTCGGCCGTACCGGGCAATTTCCGCCGCGTCCCGCGCCCGGGCGCCTCGGTCACCCTGATCGCGCCCGACGGCACCCCGGCCCCCGAACCCTTCGGCAACGGCGGCCTGTTCCTGCCCTGGGGCATCGCCGTCGACGGGGAGGACGCGGTCTGGGTCGCCAACTTCGGCGGCCACCGCGTCGCCCGGCTGTGCGGCACCGACCCCAACGTCTGGCTGGTCAACAACTGGCGTACCGCCCCCCTCCAGGCGAATCCCGGCGGTCATGAGCTGGTGGTCCTGGTCGGCGCCGCCGCGCCCGTCCCGGCCCCGCGGCTCGGCGGGCCCGGGCGGCCCTGACCGGGCGCCCGGTCAGGGCCGTCCGGGGGAACAGGGCCGAACAGCCCAGGCCCCTCGCCGACCGGGCCCCGGCCGGGCGATCCTGCGAAGGGGAGAGCACCAGCCGAGGAGCCGAACCGTGAACCGCATCCCCGACCTCGACGCCGTCCGGCGGGCCGACCCCGCCGAGGTGGCCCGCCGGATCACCGAGCGCCGTGACCGGCTCGGTCTGGACGACGACCGGGACCTGGCCCACCGGGCGGGCATGGCGCCCGCCTACTTCCGTCACCTGCTGACGGCCGGCCCGGCCTTCGACCCGGCCGGCTTCGTCCGGATCGCGGCCGCCCTCCGGATGACCTGGACGGAACTGCTGGACGACCGCTCGGACGCCCCGCCGGGGCAGTCGCAGCCCTCGCCGCAGGCGCCGCGGCCGCTGCTGATGCCGCTGTCCGAACCGGAGTGCTGGGTGCTGGTCGGCACCCACGGGGTCGGCCGGGTGGGCCTGCCCGGCACCCCGGCCCCGGTCGTCCTGCCGGTGAACTACCTGGTCGACGGCCGGACGATCGTCTACCACACCTCGCCCCGGAGCGCCGCCGCGGCGGCGGACGGGTCCCCGGTCTCCTTCCAGGCCGACCACATCGACGACCGGCTGAGCGAGGGCTGGAGCGTGCTCATGCTCGGCGCGGCGCACCGCATCGACGACGCCGGGGAGGAGCGGCGGCTGGCCCGGCTGCCGGGCGCGACCCCCTGGGCGGGCGGCGACCGCCCGCTCTGGCTGCGCATCCGGCCCGACGAGGTGACCGGCCGCCGCCTCGGTACGGACTGAGGCGGCGGCCGGTCACGCGCTCAGACGCCCAGGGCCTGGAGGATCGGGTGGCCCAGGGTGCCGAGCCAGCCGGCCAGCGCCGAGATCGGCCCGATCAGGGCGGTGCCGGCGGTCACCAGCGCGCCCGCCGAGGTGAGCAGGTGGGTGACCCGGCTGAGCCGGCCCGCCACCGCTTCGCGGTCCGGCTCCGGGCGGGCGACCTCGGTGTCCAGTGCCTCGATCTCGGACCGGACCTCGGGGGCCACCGCCGCCGGCAGCGGGGTCTGTTCCACGGCCGTGCGCAGTTCGCCGACCAGCTCCCGCACGTCCCGTCCGTCCGCCGTGAGGCGGCCGCGCTGGCCGCCGTGCACGGTCTGGTTCCCGGCGACGTTGTTGATGACGCCGCCCTGCTGGCTCCCGATGTGGAAGACCATGACGGTCCCTTCGCCAGGGGCCCGCGCCGCCTCAGCCGGACGGCGACGGGTCCGGGTTCAGTCGGCGCTCCTCCTCCTTCTCGTACCGGCGCTGCCGGATGACGGATCTGATCAGTACGGCGCCGCCGACGACCAGCAGCACCGCGCCGGCCACCCCCACCATGACGCTGGCGGTGTGCGCGATGCTCTGCACCCGGCCGTCGAGCACGTCCTGGTTGCCCTCCCAGCCGAGGAAGGCGCTGCCCAGCAGGGCGAGCACGAGACCGGTCACCATGAGGTGCCGAGCGATCGTCCTGGCGGTGGCGAGCTTGCGGAAGAAGGTCTCGCGGCGGGCGAGTTCGAGGTGGTCGTCCCGGTAGGTGTAGTTGTACTGGTTCCCGTTGACGTTGCTGAGGTTGCCCATCGCCCGCTGCTGGTCGACGTCGAAGCGGCCCGCCCCCTGCCGCGGTGCCGCCGGCGGCGGGACGTCCAGCCGGGGCAGCTGCGCCTGAACGGCCGACACGACGCCGCGGGGCGGATGGGAGCCCGGCGGCGCGGACGGCCTCGGCGGGGCGCCGGGCGTGCCGGGCGGGGAATCCTCCCGTTCGGGCTTCTCCGGCCGGGCCCGCTCCAGTGGGGCGGGCCCGGCCGGGGCCGCCGCCAGGCGGGCGGGTACCGCGACGGGCGCACCGCCGCGCGGGTGCGGGGGAGCCGCCGGCGCCCCGTCGGTGAGGAGCGTCGGCGGCTCCGGCCCTTCGGCCGCGCCGCTCGGCCCGGCGATCGCGGTCGCCGCCTCGGCGGGCTCCTCGTAGTGCACCTCCAGCGGGCCGAAGCTCAGGACGTCCCCCGTGTGCAGGATCCGCTGGCCCAGCAGCCGGTGACCGTTCAGCCGGGTGCCGTTGGTGGAGCTGAGGTCCTCGACGGTGGTGTGGCCGTCGGCCGACCGCACCACGGCGTGGCGCCGGCTGAGCAGCGGGTCCACCAGCTGGAGCCGGCAGGTGGAGTCCCGGCCGACCAGTAACGGCTCGTAGCCGAGCTCGTACACCTGGCCGCGGATCCGGTCGGGGTTGTCGACGATCAGACGAGGTAAGACCTGATCCTGCGAGGACGGGCTCATGGCGCGGCCTCCTCCCGAGTGGCACGGGTGCAACCGGTGGGCCGCCGTGGCGGTGAAACGCTTCGCCGCCCGTCGGCTCGGATGCGTTCACTTCCAGTAAAGGCCACTTCCGGCCTGTCGCACAGCCCCGTCCGGCTGTCGGGTCGTCGGAACTCCCGCCCGCTCACCACCCGTGCGCGGACCCTCACCGTCCGGTGCCCCAGGGGCGTGTCCGGCGATTCCCGCCGGGCGCGCGACGCCAGGGCGCGCGCCTCGCCGCGTGGACCGATGGCGGGGGCCAACTCGTCTGAAGCGCGGGAGAGTTGCCGTTCACCTTGCGTCGCCGGGCGGTGGGCGGACAGTCGTCCCGCGCGCACCCGGCCGTGATCGTCGCCCACGGCTTCGTCCCGATCGGCGGCCGCGGTTTCGTCCGCACCGGCCGACCGGTTGCGCCCCGTCGCCGAGCCGGAGCCCGCGCCGGGTCGGTGACGCGGCGGTAGCATGCAGGCACCCTACGTGGTGACCGGGAGGCCCCTGATGAGTGTGACGAACCGGTACCGGGAGGCCTGGGAGGGCTTCTGGCGCGAGGCGCCCGAGAGCCAGGGCTCGGTGATCTGGGACGCGGGACCGGCCCTCACCGCCGCCCGCCACCTCGCGCTGTTCGAACCGTACCTCGCCGACCCCGCGCTGCCGCTCGTCGACCTCGGCTGCGGCAACGGCACCCAGACCCGCTTCCTTGCCGGCCGCTTCGCCCGCGTGCTCGGCGCCGACCTGTCCGCCGCCGCCGTCGCCCTCGCCCGGCGCTGCGACCCGGCGGAGCTGGCCTCGTACGTCCAGCTGGACGCCACCGACCCGGCGGCGGTCCGGGCCCTGCACGAGCGCCTCGGCGACGCCAACGTGTACGTGCGCGGCGTGATCCACCAGAGCGAGCCCGCCGACCGCCGGCCGGTCGCCGAGGCCGTTGCCACGCTGCTCGGCGCACACGGCCGGGCCTTCCTTGTCGAGCTCTCCGAGGCGGCCAAGCACGTCCTGGGCGGCCTCGCCCGCGACCCGGCCGGCCCGCCCCCGAAGCTGCGTCCGGTGTTCTCCCACGGCCTGGCCCCCGCCGAGCTCCCCGACGCGGCCTTCGGCGAGCTGCTGCCCACCGCCGGGCTCGCCGTCCTCGCCTCCGGTGAACTGCCGCTGTCCACCACCGAGTTCACCCCGGCGGGCGAGCGGATCGAGCTGCCGGCGCACTGGGTGGCGGTGGCCCCGGCCGGTGCGCGTCCGGCCTGAGGCGTCCGGTGACCGGAGCCGGGTGAAGCCTCTGCGGTGAACCGAGCGGTGGCCGGCGCGCGTCACTCCTGGTGTGACCGATCTGCAGCTCGTCCCACCGCTCCGCACCCCCACGGCGCCCGCCGGCGCCGCGATACCCGGCGCCCCGGCCCGGCGGTGCGGGTGACGGCCGCGCGCCCGGGCGCCCCCGGCGGGCGCGCCGGGTACGCGGCGGTCGCGATCGCGGTGGTGGCCGCCGTGGCGGCGGGGCTGCTGTGGTGGAAGCCCTGGGCCGCCGAGGCGCCCAAGCCCCTGGCGTTCACCACGGCCCCGGGCGGCTCCGCGCGGTTCGGCACCGGGGAGCACCTGTACCGGTACAAGGTGCGGGCCGAGGACGGCCTGAAGGTGAGCCCGCAGGAGTTCGCCGCCGAGGTGGACCGGATCCTAGGGGACGTCCGGCGCGGCTGGGCGGCGAGCGGCACCTGGTCCTTCCAGCGGGAGGCCGCCGACCCGGTGGACTTCACGGTCTACCTGGCCACCCCGGAGTCCACCGACCGGATCTGCGGCCAGTACGGGCTGGACACCGGCGGCTGGGTGAACTGCGCGGCCAACCGCCAGGTCGTCATCAACCTCAAGCGCTGGACCGAGCTGTCCGAGTTCTACGCCGGGCAGCCCGAGGCCTACCACGCCCTCGCCGTCAACCACGAGGTCGGGCACATCCTCGGCCAGGGCCACGTCGACTGCCCCGGCCCGGGCGCGCCCGCGCCGGTGATGATGCAGCAGATCAAGGGGCTGCACGGCTGCGTGCCCAACGGCCGGCCGTACGGCGAGGACGGCACCCTGCTCACCGGCCCGCCGCTCCCGCCGGCCGCGCCCTCGCCCTGACGGTCCGCCGGGTCGGTGCCCCACCCGGCGGACCGTTCGCGCGGTGCCGGTACACCTGGTCCCGCTACACCCCGGCCCGGTCGCCGACCGGCGCCGCGCCCCGCGGCAGCCCGTCGTCCAGCGCGCGCAGGATGGACTCCACGCTCTGCTTGGCGTCGCCGAACAGCATGGCGCTGTTCTCCCGGAAGAACAGCGGGTTCTGCACCCCCGCGTAGCCGGAGGCCATCGACCGCTTGAACACGATCACCCGCTCGGCCTCCCAGACCCGCAGCACCGGCATGCCCGCGATCGGACTGGCCGGGTCGTCCATGGCGGCCGGGTTGACGGTGTCGTTGGCGCCGATGACCAGGACGACACCGGTGGCGGCGAAGTCGTCGTTGATCTCGTCCATCTCCAGGACGATGTCGTAGGGCACCTTCGCCTCGGCGAGCAGCACGTTCATGTGGCCGGGCAGCCGCCCGGCGACCGGGTGGACGCCGAACCGCACCTCCACACCGCGCTCGCGCAGCCGCCGGGTCAGCTCCGCGACCGGGTGCTGCGCCTGCGCCACCGCCATGCCGTAGCCGGGGGTGATGATCACCGACTTGGCCTGTGCCAGCTGCCGGGCCGCCTCCTCGGCACGGACCTCCCGGTGCTCGCCCTGCTCCTCGCCGCCGCCCGCCGCGGCCTCGATGCCGAAACCGCCCGCGATGACGGACAGGAAGGAGCGGTTCATCGCCCGGCACATGATGTACGACAGGTACGCACCCGAGGAGCCGACCAGCGCACCGGTGACGATCAGCAGGTTGTTGTCGAGCAGGAACCCGGCGGCCGCCGCGGCCCAGCCGGAGTAGCTGTTGAGCATGGAGACGACCACGGGCATGTCGCCGCCGCCGATCGAGGCGACCAGGTGCCAGCCCAGCGCGAGCGCGAGCACGGTCACCGCGATCATCAGCCCGAGGCCCGGGCTGACCGTGAACCAGACCGTCAGCGCCACGAACGCGCCCAGCGCGCCGGTGTTCAGCGCGTTCTTGCCGGGCAGCGTCAGCGGGCGCGAGGCGATCCGCCCGGACAGCTTGAGGAAGGCGACGATCGAGCCGGTGAAGGTGACGGCGCCGATGAAGACGCCGATGAACACCTCGGCGTGGTGGATGCCCAGCAGGTCGGCGGTGACGGCGCTCTGGGCCGTGCCGTGCGCCTCGACCTCCAGGTAGCTGTTCCAGCCGACCAGCACCGCGGCGAGGCCGACGAAGCTGTGCAGCACGGCGATGAGCTCGGGCATCTGGGTCATCTCGACCTGCCGCGCCCGCCACAGGCCGATCGCCCCGCCCAGCGCCATCGCGAGCACGATCAGGGCGACGGCGCCGGCGGTGATGCTCTGCGCCGCCACCACGACGGTGGCGACCAGGGCGAGGGCCATGCCGGCGATGCCGTAGACGACGCCGGCCCGGGAGGTGCGGTGCTGGGAGAGCCCGGCCAGGCTGAGGATGAACAGCAGGGCGGCGACCAGGTCCGCGGCGTGGGCTGCCGTTGTGGAGGTCATCGGGCCTCAGCGCCTTTCGGGGGAGGTCGAGAACATGCTCAGCATGCGGCGGGTGACGGCGAAGCCGCCGAAGACGTTGACGCTGGTCAGCAGGATCGCCACGAAGGACAGCACGGTGACGAGCGTGCGCTCGTGCCCGATCTGCAGCAGGGCGCCGACCACCACGATCCCGGAGATCGCGTTGGTGACGGACATCAGCGGGGTGTGCAGGGCGTGGTGCACCTTGCCGATCACGTAGTAGCCGATCACCACGGCGAGCGCGAACACCGTGAAGTTCTCGGCGAGTTGGGTCGGGGCGAAGGCGACCAGCAGGAACATCGCCAGCATCCCGGCGCCGATCAGGCCGAACCGGGCCGCCGGGGTGAGCCGGGCCTTCGGCTCCGCGGCCGCCGCACCGGCCGGGGCGGGAGCGGCGGGAGCTGCGGCGGCGGGAGCGGCGGAGACCGCGACGGGCGGCGGCGGCCAGGTGACCTCGCCCGCGCGGGCCACGGTCACCGCCCGCTGCACCACGTCCTCGAAGTCCAGCACCAGCCGCCCGTCCCCGCCCGGCGTCAGTAGCTTCAGCAGGTTCACCAGGTTGGTGCCGAACAGCTGCGAGGCCTGGGCCGGCAGCCGCGAGGCGAGGTCGGTGTAGCCGATGATGGTGACCCCGTTGCCGGTGACCACCGTCCGGCCGGCGACCGTGCCCTCGACGTTGCCGCCCTGCGCGGCGGCCATGTCGACGATGACGCTGCCCGCTTTCATCGCCGCCACGTCCGCCGCAGTGAGCAGCCGGGGCGCCGGCCGGCCGGGGATCAGCGCGGTGGTGACCACGATGTCCACGTCCCGCGCCTGCGCGTGGTAGAGCTCGGCCGCCGCCCGGTCGTAGTCGGCCGAGGTCGCCTTGGCGTAGCCGTCGCTGCTCGCCTCCTGGGCGACGTCCACCGCCAGGTACTCGCCGCCCAGTGACCGGACCTGGTCGGCGACCTCGGGTCGCGGGTCGGTCGCCCGGACGACGGCGCCCAGGCTGGAGGCGGCGCCGATCGCGGCCAGCCCGGCCACCCCGGCCCCGGCCACCAGCACCTTCGCCGGGGGCACCTTGCCGGCGGCGGTCACCTGGCCGGTGAAGAACCGTCCGAACACGTGGGCGGCCTCGATCACCGCCCGGTACCCGGCGATGTTCGCCATCGAGCTGAGCACGTCCATCGACTGGGCGCGCGAGATCCGGGGCACCGCGTCCAGCGCGAGCGCGGTGACCGGGCGCGCCGCCAGCGCCGCCAGCAGCTCGGGCCGCTGCGCCGGGGCCAGCAGGCCGATCAGGGTCGCGCCGTCGCGCAGCCGGGCGAGCTCGGCGGCCGAGGGGGCGTTGACCTTGAGGACGACGTCGGCGGCCCAGGCGTCGCCGGTCTCCGCGCCGGCCTCGGTGTAGGCCTCGTCGGTGAAACCGGAGGCCTCGCCCGCGCCGGACTCGACCACGACCCGGTAGCCGAGGGCGAGGATGCCCCGGACCGTCGACGGTGTGGCGGCGACCCGGGTCTCCCCGGTGGTCGACTCGGCGACCACGCCGATGCGCTGCGGTGGGTGGTGCGTGGAGCCCTGTGCGGTCATCACTCGTGCCTCTCTCGTCGGAGGAGCCGTTTGACGGCGGGATCCGCCTTCCAGGGAGTCTCGCTCCCTTGGAGGCAGGAACCTACCCGCCACGGCCGCACGAGGCGACGGGGCGTCACGGTGACGTGCTTCACCGGTCGCGGTGAACGCTGCCCGCCGGTTGCGGTGAACGCTGCCCGCCGGGTCCGGCTCCCGGCGGGGCCCGGGGGTCTCAGAAGCCGTGGACGGCGGCCCCGTCGCGCAGCAGGGCGAAGGCCGTGGCGGCCTCGGCGGCGGCCGAGCGGCCGGCCTCCTCGGGGCTCTGCCCCTCGGTGAGCCGGGTCCAGACGGCGCGGGCGAGCACCTGGCGGACGGCCACGTACTGGGCGGCGACCAGGCGGGCGGCCAGGCCGCCGTCCGGGTCCAGGGCCTCGGTGAGCGCGCGGGCGTCGGCCTCCAGGTAGTCCATCAGATGGGCGGAGAGGCTGGGCGTCTCGTAGACCAGCCGGAGGAAGGCGAGCACCTCGGGGTCGGCGGTGAGCCCGGTACTGGGGTCGCGGGCCGCCAGCCGTTCCAGGTGGTGGCGCTCCAGCGCGTCCAGCGGGGCGACGCCGGCGGGCCGGGCGCGCACCACCCGTCCGGCCTCGCCGAGGTGGTCGGCGAAGCGGTGCAGGACCAGCTCCTCCTTGCTGGAGAAGTACCGGAACAGGGTGGGCTTGGAGACCTCGGCGGCGGCCGCGATCTCGGCCACCGAGACCTGGTCGAAGCCCCGGTCGAGGAAGAGGGCGATGGCCGCCTCGGCGATGGCCTGCCGGGTGCGCTGCTTCTTCAGGGTCCGCAGACCCGGATCCGGTTCGTTCGGGCTCATGGGGTGATCATAACCCGGATAAATTAGTTACCGAGTTGCATTCATTACTCGGTTGCAGTTCCATGAAGGCATCGACGGAGACACCGACGACCGGAAGGGGCGGACACATGACGACCGTGGTGATCGTGGGGGCGGGGCCGACCGGACTGACCCTGGCGTGCGGGCTGGCCCGGCAGGGCGTGGCGGTCCGGGTGATCGACCGGGTGGAGCGGTTCCCCACCGGCTCGCGCGGCAAGACGCTCAACCCGCGCAGCCTGGAGGTCCTGGCCGACCTCGGCCTCGGCGAGCGGCTGATGGCCGCGGGCCGCACCCACCTGCCGTTCCGCAAGTACTTCGAGGGCGCGTTCGTCGACGAGACCGAGCCGTTCGCCGGCGCCGTGCCCACCGCCACCGCCCCGTACCCGGCGAGCCTGTGGCTGCCGCAGACCCGGGTGGAGCGGCTGCTGCGCGAGCGGCTCGCCGAGCACGGGGTGCGGGTCGAGCGCGGCACCGAACTGGTGGACCTGCGGCAGGACGGCTCCGGCGTGGAGGTCCGGCTCGCCGACGGCGGGCGGATCGCCGCGGGGTACCTGGTCGCCTGCGACGGCGGGCGCTCCACGGTGCGCAAGCTGCTCGGCATCCCGTTCGTCGGCGACGGCGACCCGGAGCCGGTGATGGTCTGCGGCGACGTCGAGGTCGACGGCCTGGACCCGTCCGCCTGGCACCAGTGGTTCGGCCCGCAGGGCGCGTTCATGCTCTGCCCGTTCCCCGGCACCCGCCGCTGGCAGCTCCAGGCCAGCCCGGAGACGGACGCCGACGGCCGGGCGCTCGCCCCGTCGCTGGAGGGCTTCCGGCGGCTGGCCGCCCGGCACACCGGGCGCGCCGACCTGAGGCTGTCCAACGCCACCTGGCTCTCCACCTGGCGGGTCAACGTCCGGGTGGCCGAGCGCTTCCGCGAGGGGCGGATCCTGCTGGCCGGCGACTGCGCGCACGTCCACCCGACGGCGGGCGGGCTCGGCATGAACACCGGGATCCAGGACGCCTGGAACCTCGCCTGGAAGCTCGGGTACGTGCTGCGCGGCCTCGCCGGCCCCGGCCTGCTGGACACCTACCAGGAGGAGCGGCTGCCGGTCGCCGCCTGGACGCTCGACGTCACCAGCGCCGGGATGGCGGCCGTCATGGACGGGATCGCCACCCCCGGGGTGGGCGTCGAGGCGGGCCGGGTGGGCGACCTCACCGGCCTCGCCCTGGGCTACCGGTGGAGCAGCCTGGCCGCCGACGGTCTCCCCGGCCCCGTCCGGGCGGGGGACCGGGCGCCCGACAGCCCCTGCGCCGGGCCCGACGGCGCACCGGCCCGGCTCTTCGAGCGGTTCGCCGGCGACCACTTCACCCTGCTCGGCTTCGGGGCGACCGCCCGCCCGGCCCTCGACGCCCTGCCCGCCCACGTCCACCCGGTGCCGCTCGACGACCCCGCCGGAACGGCCCGCCGGGCCTACGGCGTCACCGGCGACGCCCTGGTCCTGGTCCGGCCCGACAACCACATCGCGCTCGTCGCCCCGGCGGACGGGCGTGACACGGTGCTCGGCCACCTCGCGGCGCTAGGCCGGTAGCGGCCCGCGCGCGGGCGGGTGCTCAGGGGCGGGTGCTCAGGGGCGGGGGCGGACGGCCATGCCCGGGCGCCGCCGGTGGACCGTCAGGTAGACGGCGCCCTCCGGCCCCGCCGACACCGCGCGCGCCGCGCCGCGCGGCAGCAGGCGCAGCGCGCCCGGCTCCAGGGAGTGCTCGACGCCGCCGCAGCGCAGCGTGCCCCGGCCGGCGATGCCCAGCACCAGCACGTCCAGGTCCGGCTCCACGTGCTCGGCGACGGACGCCTCCGGGCGCAGCCGCACCACGTTCGCGTCCAGCTGGCGCTCCGCCCCGGTCAGCCGCCACAGCGCCCCGGCCCCGTCGGAGGCCGCCTCCCGCAGCAGCTCGTCCAGGACCACGCCCTCGCCGAGGGCCTCCGCATCCGTCATGCCGGACATCATCCCACCGGAGCGCGCGTCTGCCGCCCGGCCGCCTCCGGGGTGTCCAGGGTGACGGGCAGGCCGGCCTCGATCCGCCGCAGCAGACGGCCCCCGTGCACGCCCGGCGCGTCGAAGCCGCGCAGTGCGCCGGGGTCGTCCCCGGCCCCGGTGCGCAGGACCTCGGGCACCAGGACGGTCTCGGGGGCGACCGGCGGCGCCTGCGGGTCGGGCGCCAGGTAGGGCGGCGCGAGCACCGGTCCGTGCAGCGTGCCGCCGATCAGGTCCGGCTCGAACTCCGAGGAGAGTACGGTGACTTCGGCGTGCAGGTCGCCGTTGATCATCACCAGCTTGTCGGTCGTGTGGCCGACGAAGGCGCCGACCCGGACGTCCCCGCGCACCAGGAGCTTGGCGTCGCCCTCCAGGTAGACGGCCGCGGCCCGCAGGTCGCCCAGCACGATCAGCGCGGGGCAGCCGTCGTCGGTGTTCAGGACCGCCCCGCCGACGGTGAGGTCCCCGTCGACGATGTAGCCGGTGCCGTCCGGCTCCGCCGCGTCCAGGTCGAGGTGGCCCTCGACCGCCAGGTCGCCGGTGTGGACGTCGTACTCCTCCTCGTAGAGGTTCTCGTAGGAGTCCTCGGGCAGTCCGCGCCGCTCGAAGAGCGCCACGGACTCGTCCCAACTGTGCGGTGTGGTCGTGATGTTCATGGGCGGAACTGTGCCACGCGGCACTGTCGGCCGCCCCCGCCGGGGCGCCCCGGCGGGGGCGGGGGCGCTACGGGCGCGGCTGGTTGATGTTGACCAGCCAGGTGATGCCGAAGCGGTCCGTGCACATGCCGAAGACGTCGCCCCACATCTGGCGCTCCATCGGGACCAGGGTGGTGCCGTCGGCGGACAGCTTCTCCCAGTAGCCGCGCAGCTCGGCCTCGTCCTCGCCGCTGACGGACACCGACATGTTGGTGCCGGCCGTGTACGGCATGCCGGGCGGTGTGTCGGCGGCCATCAGCGTGAAGCCGGCGGTGGTCGTCAGCATGCCGTGCATGATCCGGTCGGCGCCCGGGCCGTCCCCGGCGCCGAACTCGCCGTAGGTGTTGAGCTTCAACTCGCCACCGAAGACGTCCCGGTAGAACTCCAGGGCCTGCCGGGCGTCGCCGGTGTAGTTGATGTACGGATTGAGGATGGAGGGCATGAATGGTCCCTTTCCTGGGGGAATGTCCGATCCGTAGCGTAGGAAACGGCGCGCCGAAGGGCGGGCCGACGCCCCGGCGCGAACCCGTGGAACCCGTGGAGTCCGGCACGAGCTGCCCGGACCGCACGGCACCCTGCCCGGAAGGCCCTTCCGTTCACCGGGCGGGTCTGACAGCATCGTCCGCTATTCGATGACCAAGGGCCGGTGACCGGTGCGCCGGACGCCCGGGGAGGAGCAGGATGCGGGACCGCGACGTGCCCGGTCGCCGGGGCGACGCCCACCGGCCGGCGGCCTGGGTGCGCACACGGCTGCGCTCGGCGCGGGCGGCCGCCCTGCTCACCGCCGTGCTCACGCTGGCCACCGTCTTCACCGCGGCCGCGCTGCCCAGGGCCGCCGACCGGGGCGCGGACAGCGCGGTGGCCAGGTTCGTCCTCGACCGCGGCGTCGGGGCCACCAGCCTGCACCTCACCGCCCGCCCGCGCCCCGGCACCCGGGCCGCCGACCTCGACACCCTGCGCGAACGGCTCGTGGCGCGGATCGGCGCCGACCTCCCGCTCACCCGCGACGGCGAGCACCACGGCACCCGCGCCCTGACCGCCCGCCCGATCCTCGGCGACGGCTACGACCGGCCCGGTGGGATCGCCCCGCAACTGCACCTGACGTACCTCCAGGGCCTCGCCGGGCACGCGACCCTGACCGAGGGCAGCTGGCCCGGCCCCGCCCTGCCGGGGGAGCCGCTGCCGATCGTCGTCAGCGCGCGGGCCGCCGAGAGCGTCCGGCTGAAGGTCGGCGACCTCCTCGACGGCGGCTCCGACAACGGCGCCGACGCCGGTGCCCCGCTCCGCGCCCGGATCGTCGGCCTCTACCGCGCCGACGCCCCCCGCGAGCGCTACTGGCAGGAACTGCCCTGCCCCGACCGCGCCTGCCTGAAGACCCTCGACGGCGGCGGCGTCCGCTGGGAGACCGGCGGCTTCGTCGGCCCGGACGCCCTCGCCGCCCTGCTCGCCTGGGGCGGAGGAGGCGAGGACTTCTGGCGCCTGCCGCTCGACCCGCACGCCCTGCGCGCCGACCGGCTCGCCGAGCTCCGCTCCGGCCTCGGCTCCCACCTGGCCGGGCCCGGCGCCGTCCGGGCCGCCGAGGAGACCGCCCGGCCCGACCTGAGCGTCTCCACCCTGCTGCCCGAGGTGCTCGCCGACGCCACCGCCCGCCACCGGGCCACCGCCCCGCTGGCGGCGATCGGCCCGGCCGGGGTCGCGGGAACCGCCGCCGTGGTGCTCTGCCTGGCCGCCGCCCTCGCCGCCGACCGGCGCGCCGCCGAGCTGCGGCTGCTGCGGGCCCGCGGCGCCTCGCGCACCGGCATCCTGCTGCGCCTGCTGGGCGAGTACGCGGTCACCGTCCTGCCGGCCGCCGCCGCCGGCACCGCGCTCGCCGTCCTCCTGCTGCCCGCCCCGCGCTGGACGGCGTCCGCCCTCGCGGCCGGCGCCACCGCGCTGTTCGCCCTGCTGGCCTTCCCGCTGCGCGCCACCCTGCTGCCGCCCCGGCCCCCGGGGACCACGCGGACCCGGCGCCGCCTCGTCGGTGAACTCCTCACCCTGACCGTCACGGCCGCCGCCGTGGCCGAGGTCCGCCGCCGGGGCGCGGCCCCGCCCGGCGACGCACCGGACCCGCTCCTGGTCACCGCCCCGCTGCTGGTCGCCCTCACCGGGGGCCTGCTGCTGGCCCGCGTCCAGCCCTGGCTGGTCGGCCGGCTCGCCGCCGGTGCCCGCCGCGGACGCGGCCTGATCGGCTTCCTCGGCCTCGCCCGGACCGCCCGGGACACCGCCGGCCGCCACCGGCCGGCCGTGCTGCCCACCCTCGCCCTGCTGCTCGCCGTCACCACCGCCGGCTTCGGGGCCACCGTGCTCGACACCACCGACGGCGCCCGGCTCCGCGCGGCCCGCACGGCGATCGGCGGCGACGCCGCCGTCCTGGTCCCGCCCGAAGCACCGCTGCCCGAGCCGTTCCTCACGGCCGCCGCCGCCCTGCCCGGCGTCCGCGCCGCCAGTCCCGTCCGGATCGAGCGCCAGACCTACGTCCTCGGCGTCGGCCGGCTCGCCGTCCAGGCCACCGCGGTGATCGTCGAACCGCGCGCCTACGCCGAGATCGCCCGCACCGTCGGCGCCGGCCCCTTCGACCCCGACACCCTGGCCGCGCCGCCCGGCGGCCCCGACACCCCGGTGCCCGCGCTGGTCAGCCCCGGCCTCGCCGAGCGGCTCCCGCCCGGCCCGCAGCGGTTGCGCACCCCCGGCGGCGAACTGCTCGCCACCGCCGCCGGAACCCTCGCCGCCACCCCCGCCCTGCCCGAGGCGATCCGCGAGTTCCTCGTGCTCCCGGTCGGCCCCGCCTCGGCGCGGCTGCCGGATCTCGCCCGCGCCGACGCCTGGCTGGCCGTCGGCGAGGTGGACGGGGAGCGGCTGCGCTCGCTCTTCGTGCACAGCGGCCTGGCCGACGCGACGGGCCTGGCCGAACTCCTGCGCGAGGAGGCCCGCGAGGTCAGCCGGGAACCGGACGGCATCCCCGACGGCTACCGGGTGCGCACCAGCCGCGAGGTGGACGCCCGGCTGGCCGCCGACCCCCTCCAGGCCTCCACCGTGCGGCTGTTCCGGACGGCGGCCGCCGCCGGCGCCGGATTCGCCCTGCTCGCCGTCCTGCTGACGGTCCTGCGGGCCTCGCCCGAGCGCGCGGCGCTGCTCGCCCGGCTGCGCACCATGGGCCTGCGGCCCCGCCAGGGCCTGGCGCTGATCCTCGCCGAGACCGTCCCGCAGGCCCTGGCCGCGGTGGCCGCCGGCGCCGCGGTCGCCGCGGCGGCCGTCGCCCTGCTCGGACCGGCGTTCGACCTCTCACCGCTGGTCGGCGCGACGGTGGACGACGCCCTGAGCCCGCTCGCGCTGCCGGTGCTGCGCCCCGCCGCGGCCCTGGCCCTGCTGGTCTGCGCCGCGGTGGCGCTGGAGGCGCTGGTGTCCGGCCGCCGCCAGGTCGCCACCGAGCTGCGGGCGGGCGAGCGGAACTGAGGCGGCGCCCGGACGCTCCCCGTCCGGGCGCGCCGCGCGGTCGGTCAAGGATCCGGCCGCCGTGCCGGCGCAGCTCGTGGGCGCGCTCGCCGGTGGCGGTCAGGATGTGCTCGACGCCCGGAACCGGTCGACGGTCCCGGTGGTCTCGTCGATCTTCGGCGCCCCCGGGTGGTCCTGATCGCTTGCCGGCGCCGCGGTCGTCCTAAGCCGCGGCTTCCCGCGGTACGCCGGCTGCGGCGCGGCCTTCCGCATCCGACCGGCACGCACCGGAGCCCCGGCCGGACGGCGGTCCCACCACCGCCGGCCGGCCGGGGCCCGGACCGGGTGCGGCCGTCAGGCGGCCACGAACTCCACGAGGTCCTTGGTGAACTCGGCCTCGTAGGCGCCGACCAGGCCGTGCGACCCGCCCGGGTAGACCTTCAGGACGCCCTGGGGGAGCAGCTTGACGGCCTTCTCGGCGGAGGCGGCGATCGGGACGATCTGGTCGTCGTCACCGTGCGCGACCAGCACCGGGACGTCGATCTTCTTGAGGTCCTCGGTGAAGTCGGTCTCCGAGAACGCCTCGATGCAGTCCAGCGCGTTCTTCAGACCGGCCTGCATGCCCTGCAGCCAGAACTCGCGGCGCTTGCCCTCGGAGACGGCGGCGCCGGGGCGGTTGAAGCCGTAGAAGGCCTCGCTCAGGTCGTAGTAGAACTGCGACCGGTCGGCGGCCACGCCGGCCCGGATGGCGTCGAAGGCCGAGAGCGGGGTGCCCTCGGGGTTGGCGTCGGTGCGCAGCATGAGCGGCGGCACGGCGCCCAGCAGCACGGCCCTGCGCACCCGCGCGGTGCCGTGCCGGCCCAGGTAGCGGGCGACCTCGCCGCCGCCGGTGGAGTGGCCGACCAGCACCGCCTCGGTGAGGTCGAGCTGGTCGAGCAGCTCGGCGAGGTCGTCGGCGTACTGGTCCATGTGGTTGCCGTCCCACGTCTGGGTGGAGCGGCCGTGGCCGCGCCGGTCGTGGGCGATGACCCGGAAGCCGGCCGAGGCGAGGGCCACGGCCTGGTACTCCCAGGCGTCGGCGTTCAGCGGCCAGCCGTGCGACAGGACGACGGGCCGGCCGCTGCCCCAGTCCTTGTAGAACTTCTGGGAACCGTCGGACAGGGTGATGAAGGGCATGGCGGCCTTTCGGGTCGTGCTCGGGGAGGAGCGGGGAGAGGTCGGGCCGGTGCGCTCTCGTGGGCGCTCCGGCCGGCTGGTTCCCAGCATGGCCGCCCCAGGGCCCGGGGGCACGGCCGCGGCGGGTCCTGTGCACCGTCGGTCAAACGCCGTGCGGTCCGGAGCACGTTCGGGCCCTCCACGCGGCGGGTGCGAACCCCCGGAGACGTTCCTAGGCTGGGGACATGGGTGAGTTCGACGCCTTCACGGCCCTGCTCGACTACCCGGTGTACGTGGTCACCGCGCCCGGGCCGCCGCCGGCCGGGTGCCTGGTCGGGTTCGCGGGGCAGTGCTCGATCGACCCCGTGCGGTTCGTGGTGTGGATCTCCAAGGCGAACCACACCCATGACGCCGCGCTCGCGGCCGACGCGCTGGGCGTGCACCTCCTGCCGTTCGGGCACGGGCTGGCCGCGCTGTTCGGCGGTCGCAGCGGCGACGACACCGACAAGTTCGCGGGCGTCGAGTGGTACCACGGGCCGTTCGGCGTGCCGCTGCTCGCCCAGGCGCCCGCCTGGTTCGTCGGCCGGGTGCTGGACTGCGCCGACTGGGGCGACCACACCGGCCTGCTGCTGGCCCCGGTGGCGGTCGGCGCCCCGCCCGAGGACGGGGCGCCGGTGCTGTCCTACCGCGACGTCGCCGGCATCGAGGCCGGCCACCCGGCCTGAGCCGGGGGCGTCACGCCCGGGCCACGTGTCCGGCCCACGTGTCCGGCCTAGGTGTCCGGGCCTCGCGCCTCAGCCGAGCGGACGGCAGAGCAGGGCGTCCGGGACGCCCTGGTGCAGCCACTTCCAGGTGGAGGCGACGCCGGCCAGGTACTCGTCGTCGGCGCACTGGCCCTTGTAGGACCCGGGCGCCCAGTCGCTGCCGGCCGACCCGCCGCTCGCCGGGCGGTTGTCGCCGTGGTCGAACCAGGCGGTGCGGGTGGCGGCCTGCGTCGCGGCGGCCGAGGGGGCGCAGAGCAGGGCGGCCATCGCGCCGGACCGCACGCCGTAGCCGACCGCGAGCTGCCCGTCCGGGCACTGGAGCTTGTTGTAGCCCGAGGCCCAGTCACCGTGGGTGACGTAGCGCTCGTCGGTGACGGTCACCCAGTCGCCCGCGCCGGTGGGCCGGCCGGCGGCGTCGGTGCACAGGCCCCGGCCGTCGCCGCGGGCGAGGCCGACCAGGCGCTGGCCGTCCGGGCAGTTGCCCTTGCGGTTGCCGGGGCTCCAGTCGGGGCGGGCGAGCATGCGCCGGGAGACGTCGAAGTCGCCGTGGTCGAGGTCCAGCAGGTCCCAGCTCGGGGCGGGGGCGACCTGCCCGGTGTACGACGGGGCGGAGACCAGCCGGTTCCAGGCGGCGGCGCGCCAGTCGCCCGGGTCCTCCAGACTGAGCGCCCGGCCGGCGGTGTCGAAGTGGAGCAGCGCCCAGCTGTCGTTCGGTACGCCGCCGTTGTGCCAGCCGACCAGCGGCCAGATGGCGAAGTCGGTGTCGTTCGCCGCCAGGATCCGGGTGAAGGCGTCGAACCAGGCGTGCTCCGCGGCGTCGGTGGAGCCCCGGCCGCCGGCGCCGAACTCGCTGATCCACACGGGCGCGGTGAAGTGCTGGCCGGAGCGGGTGACGAACAGCGCCTCGTCGTCGACGACCCGGGCCAGCTGCTCGGGGGTGAAGTCCTGGTAGCGGGGGTCGCCGGTGGCTCCCGGACCGCTCGCCGCACCGGTGTTGGCCGGGCCCGTGTAGCCGTAGAAGTGCGCCGAGTAGACCAGCTTGCCGGAGTCGAGGAGGGTGTGCGAGAGGGTGCGGACCGGGGCGAGCTGGGGGCGGCCGTGGCTGAATCCGGCGGCGGGGATGCCGTACCAGTTGATGCCCTCCATGATGACGAGCATGTCCGGGTCGGCCCGGAGGATCCGGTTGCCGGCCTCCTCGAAGGCGGCGTACGCGTCGTGGCCGTCGCCCAGGCCCCAGTTGGGGTCGTCCCAGACGTCGCGGCGGATCTCGTTGCGCAGGTCGGCGCCGACCACCCGCTTGTCGTTGCTGTACCGGTTCACCAGGAACACCCAGTCGTCCACCCACGCCTGGGTCGACTGGCCGCTGTTCCACCGCTCGTTGCCGTCCAGGCCGCAGCAGAACCGGTAGCTGGTGGTGTGGTTGTTGAGGATCACCGCGAAGCCGTCGGCGGTGAGCGCGGCCACCACGGCGTCGTACACCTGGAGCGGGGTCCGTCCCCTCAGCTGCGGGTTGGCGGCGACGGCGGCGTCCGGGACGGGGGCGGTGTCGTGGATCATGGCGTTGGCGAAGGGCAGCCGGATGCTGTTGACGCCGAGGCGGTGGAAGCCGCCCAGGATGTCGGCGATCGGTGCCCGGTCCAGGCCGAGCGGCAGGTTGTGGGACACCTGGCCCGCCTGGTTGTTCGCCGGGTCGGTGGCCGTGCCGCTGCCCTGCCAGGTGCCCTGGGCGCCCGCCCAGTTGCCGGCCTTGAGCTTGAAGCGGTCACCGTTGGCGTCGACGACATAGCGGCCCCGGGTGCTCAGCGGTCCGGTCCACGAGGCGGAGAGCTGGGCCCCGGTGAGCGGGGTCGGCGGCGGCACGGGGTCGGCCGTGGCGGTGCCCGCTGTGCCGGTGGTGCCGGTGGTGCCGGCGGAGGCGGCGGGGCCGGCCGCCGCGGTCATCGCGAGGCAGGCGAGCAGGGCCGTGCCCGCCGCCAGTGCGCGGCGTGCGAACGTCTTCATGGTCATCCCGGTGGGTGAGGGTGCGGGAGGGTGTGACAACCACTCATTACCCATCGGTAGGAGAGGAATCCCCGCCCGGCCGCCTCGGTGTGCGCCGTGATCGGCCGTCACCTGCGTCCCGCCCGTCCCGCCCGTCCCTGTCCCTCCCGCCCGTCTCGCCGGGGTCGCGCCGGCCGAGTCTGTCGGTGCCCCGGCCTAGGCTCGGGCGCATGAGCATGATCGGTCGTTACCTGCGGCTCAGCGCCGCGGAGTTGGAGCGCGCGGCACTGGAGCCGGAGTGGGCCCTGGCGTTCGTCGAGCGGCTGGACGACGAGTCCGCGGAGGCGGACGGCGGGCGGGCGCGCGGCGGTTGGGCGCGGCTGCACGAGACCGGGAAGGCGTGGCAGGCACTCGACTTCCTGCTGCGCCGCCGGGAGTTCCCGGTCGACCTGGTGCACGGGGAGGAGGAGCTGCCGGGCGCGGAGGACTGGGGCTACGGGCCGCCGTGCCGGATCGCCCCGGACCGGGTCCGGCTCGCCGTCGCGGCGCTCGCGGCGCTCGACCCCGGCCGGCTGACCGAGGGGGTCGCGCCGGCGGACCTCGCCGAGGCGCGGGTGTACCCGCAGAGCCTGTGGGAGGCGGAGGACTCGCTGCACCTGGTGACGGCCGAGTACCGCGCCCTGTCCGACTTCCTCCGGGCGGTCGCCACCCGCCGGCACGGGGTGCTGGTCTGGATCGAGTGACGGGCCGTGCCCCGGCCCGGCACACAGAGCGATATATCGGTACATTGGGGACATTCGGGAGCAGTCCCGGACTCAGCGTGTTCACGCACAGAAGGCCGAGCCGCCTTCGGAAAGGGTCTCCATGCAGCGCGCCCTCAGCCCCGCCGTCCTCGCCGAGCTGCGCCGACCGAGGCCGTATCCGGCGGTGTCGATCCTGATGCCCACCCACCGCCGGGAGCCGGACAACGCCCAGGACCCGGTCCGGCTGCGCAACCTGCTGGCGGAGGCCAAGGAGAAGGTCCAGGCCGACCCCGAGGTCTCCCGCGCGGACCGGATCGACGTGCTGGAGCGGCTGGACCGTGCCCTCGCCGAGGTCGACCTGGTGCACGCCGACGACGGCCTGGCGATCCTCGCCGCCCCCGGTGAGCACCAGGTCTGGTCGCTCGGGCGTACCGCTCCCGCCCGGGTGGTGCTCTCGGACACCTTCCTCACCCGCAACCTGGTCGCCGCGCAGGCCGCCGAGCGCCCCTACTGGGTGCTCGCGGTCGCCGCCGACCGGGTGATGCTGTGGGGCGGCACCGAGGAGCGGGTCACCGAGGACCGCGAGCACGGCTTCCCGCTGGTGCGGGTCTTCGACAACCCCGACCCCGAGCGGCAGGAGCGGATCGGCGACACGCCCAGCACCTTCCGCGACGAGGAGACCAAGACCTTCCTGCGGCAGGCCGACGCCGAGGTCGGCAAGCTGCTCGCCGCCGACCGCCGCCCGCTCTACGTGACCGGTGAGGCCGCGGCGCTCGCCCTGCTGGACGCCGTCGGCCCGATCGCCAAGGAGGCCACCGCGCAGATCCCGCACGGCGGCCTCGCCCAGGCGGACACCGAGACGGTCCGCAAGGTGGTCGAACCCGCCGTCCGGGCCCAGGCGGATCGCGAGACCACCGAGTCGCTCGCCCAGCTCGACGCGGCCCGCGGCCGCCAGACCTTCGCCGCCGGCCTGGACGAGATCTGGCAGGCGGCCGGCGACGGCCGGATCGCCCGGCTCGTGGTCGAGGAGAACTTCCGCACCACCGTCCGCGACGACGGCGAGCACCTGGTCCCGGCCGCGGCCGAGGAGTCCGGGGCGCGCGAGGACATCGTCGACGAGGTCATCGAACGCACCCTGGGCACCGGCGCCCGGGTCGACTTCGTCCCCGACGGCTCGCTCTCCGACGCCGGCCGGATCGCCGCCGTCCTGCGGTACTGAACGCCGCGACCCTGAACCCGGACTCACGGAGTCCGGGTTCTTTCGCTGAGCGACGGGACGACGGGACGATGGGGCGGGAGGCGGGCGGGTGCGGGGGGCGAGATCCCCCCAGGCGCCCGCCCGAATCATCGCGTCGAGCACCCGACTCGTTCAACGTCATTCACTCATCGGTGAATTGAAGGCATCAAGCGCTCAGTAGGGGGCCAATTCCTGTCTTTTCCGGACAGCGCCGGATCGGGTGGCCGGAAGCCTTGCCCCGCCGCGCGGCACGGGTCCAAGATGGGCCTGAGCCTCCGGCATATGCCAATGGGGGGCGGTCCCGTGCAGCCCTGGCGGGCGTCGAGCCGGCGCCCGACTTCGCCCGGGCGGATCCGCCACCCCCGAACGGCGTGACTCCCCAGGCCCACGGCCCGGTTCCACTGACGCCGCTGCGCAGTCAGGCAGTCCGCGCGACCCAACTCCCCGATCCCTCAAGCCCGCTCGCGCATTCGCGCGCGCAGCACGCCCGCGGGCGCACACCACCATCCCCTTGGGACCCCTGTCCGGCCCCATCCCTCAGCGAGAGAAGGAATTGTCATGCGCACGCTCAGCGCGCGCCGGCTCGCCGCCGCGGCCGGCATCGCCATCGCCCTCCTCACGGCCGTCCCCGCCAGCGCCACTCCGGGGGCGCTGGACACCACCTTCGGCACCGGCGGCAAGGTGGTCACCGACTTCGGAGGCACACCCTCGCTCCCCGACGTCGGCAACGCCCTGGCGATCCAGCCCGCCGACGGAAAGATCGTCACCGCCGGCCGGGCGGGCATCAACCTGCCCGGCGCGGGAGGCAACGCCCAGTTCGCCCTGGCCCGCTACAACACCGACGGGACCCTGGACACGACCTTCGGTCCCTCCAGCGCCGTCCCCGGCACCGTCACCTTCTCGTTCCTCGCCGTACCCAACACCAACTTCGCCCGGGCCGTGGCGATCCAGGCCGACGGAAAGATCGTCGTCGCGGGGCTCGCCGGCCCGAACGAGCAGACCGCCAACGTCGCGATCGCGCGACTGAACACCGACGGCAGTCTGGACACCTCGTTCGGCACCGGCGGGAAGGTCCTGCTCAACGTCTCCGGCGGCCTCGGTGACGGCATCCGCAGCCTGGTCATCCAGCCGGACGGCAAGATCGTCGGCGCCGGCGCGGCCGGACCCAACGCCCTGCTGGTGCGCCTGAACTCCAACGGCACCCTGGACAGCACCTTCGGCGGCGGTCTGGGCCTCACCACCCTGCAACTCGGCACCACCAGCCACTTCTTCGGCCTGGCCCAGCGCAACGACGGCAAGCTCGTCGCGGCCGGGTTCTCCGTCAACACGGCCACCAGCGCCGACAACTTCCTCGCCGCCAGGTTCAACGCCGACGGCAGCCTGGACACCACCTTCGGCACCGGCGGCTCCACCAACGTCTCCTTCGGCCTGCTGTCCGACCTCGCGTTCGGCGTCGCGCTGACCAACGGCGGCAACAACGGCAAGATCGTCCTCGCCGGCCTGGCGCAGTCGCCGGACCCGTTCAACGTCATCGGGGCCGGCGCCTTCGGCCTGACCGAACTGAACGCCGACGGCAGCCTCAACCTCGCGTTCGGCACGCTCGGGAAGACCACGACCAAGGTCAGCCTCCTCGGCGACGAGGCCCGGTCCGTCACCATCGGCCCCGCCGGCAAGATCTACGCCGCCGGGGAGAGCAACGAGATCTCCCCCTTCCCGCTCGACCCGAGCACCGGCGTGCAGACCGTGCTCCGCTACACCTCCAACGGCCTCCTCGACACCAGTTGGGGCACGGCGGGCGTCGTCACCACCTCGTTCGGCACCGGCGGCGCCTCGGCCCGCGGCGTGGCGCTCGACTCCAGCAACCGCCTGGTCACCGGCGGCACCGCCACCGTCACCAAGCCCGACCTCCTGCCCGGCCTCGACTTCACGGCCGCGCGCTACCAGACCAACTGATCCGGCAGCGCACGCCCGGGCCCGGAACCGCCTCGGTTCCGGGCCCGGGCCCCTGACGGAGCTAGCGCAGCAGGACGGACAGCAGTTCGGCGAGGGTGGGGCCGGCGTCGGCGGGGTGGCGCAGCTGCTTGCCGTCGATGACGCTGTAGTGGTTGGTCCGGCCGTGGCGCTCGTGGCTGAGGTAGCCGGCCCCCTCCAGGTCGGCGATGATCCGCTGGACGGCGCGCTCGGTCAGCAGGCAGCGGGCGGCGATGTCGCGCACGCGGATGCCGGGGTCGCGCGCGATCTGGACGAGGACGCGGGCGTGGTTGGTGAGGAAGGTCCACTGCCGCGCGGCCGCACTGCCGTTCTCCATGGATCAAGGATAGGGCGTTGATTCACGACATCGAAAGCACGACAAAGAATTCGTGCAATGGTTGACATGTGAGCCGGACGGGCGAACAGTGGGCAGTGCGCCGGGACGCACCACCGCGCCCCCGTCGACGCCGCGCCGTTCCCGGGAGATGGTTCCGTGACCCACCTGAGCAGGGAAGGGCTGGAGCGGCTCGCGGCCTTCCTGACCGAGCGGATCGGACCGCCGTGCGAGGAGGGCGAGCACGCCTCCCGGGTCGAGCCGCTGCGCCGGCAGGTGCGGCACGCGGTCATGGGCGTCGACGCCTACCTGACCGCCGTCGAGGCGGGCGACGGCACCGCCCGTCACCTGCACGAGCAGGCGCTCGGCCTGTGGCACGGCCTGGAGCGCATCGCGGCCGCCTGGCCGGGCGCCCCGGGCGTCCCCGTGACGGAGGACGCCGTCCCGCTGGGCGGCTGAACCCGGCGGCGCGCGCCTACCGCACCGCGATCCCGACCAGGCAGGTGTCGTCGTCCGTGTCGGCGCTGCTGTAGCGCAGCAGGTGGTCCAGGTGCTCCTCCAGGCCGTCCGTGCCGCCCGCAGACGCGCCGCCGGCCTGCTCGGCCAGGGCCATCAGCCCCGCCAGGGACGCCTGGAGCGACTCGTCACGGCGCTCGATCAGCCCGTCCGTGTACATCACCAGCTGGTCGCCCGGCTCCAGGACCAGCTCGCCCTCCTCGTACTCCGCCTGGTCGACGGCGCCGAGCAGGATCCCGCCCAGCTGCGGCAGGGTCGTCGCCCGCCCCGCGCGCAGCAGGACCGGCGGCGGGTGGCCCGCGCGCGCCCAGCGCAGCCGGCGGGACCCGGGCCGGTACAGGCCGCAGACGGCGGTGGCGGTGACGTTGTCGGTCAGGTGGTGGGTGACGCTGTTCAGCCAGCCCAGCAGCTGCGCCGGACCGGCCCCGGTGGCGGCCAGCCCGCGCAGCGCGTTGCGCAGGGCGACCATCCCGGTGGCGGCCTCGATGCCGTGGCCGGCGACGTCGCCCACGCACAGCAGGACGTCCCCCGAGGGCAGCGGCAGGGCGTCGTACCAGTCGCCGCCGACCAGATGGCCCTTCTCGGCCGGCCGGTAGCGCACCCCGACCCGCAGGTCCGGCAGGTCGAGCGGGCCGTTCGCCGGCGGCATGATGGCGTGCTGCAGCTGGAGGGCGAGGCGGCTGCGCTCGGCGGCCTGCTGCTCGCTCTGGGCGAGCTGGTCACGGGTGGCGGCGAGCGCGACCTCCGTCCAGTGCTGGGCGGAGATGTCCTGGTAGGCGCCGCGCACGGTGCGCAGGCCGCTGCCGGGCTCGTGCACCGGCTCCGCGACCACCCGGATGTGCCGGGTGACGCCGTCGGCGCGCTGCAGCCGGAAGGCGGTGGACGCCGGGCGGTGGTGGTGCAGCAGGGTGCGCAGGAACCGCCCGATGGCCTGCCGGTCGTCCGGGTGGGCGTGCTCGGGGAGCTGGTCGAGGGCGATCGGCCGCGCGGTGGGCGGCAGCCCGTGCAGCTCGAACAGGGTGTCGTTCCAGGCGATCCGGCGGGTGCGCAGGTCCTCCTCGAAACCGCCGATCCGGCCCAGCCGCTGCGCGTGCTGGAGCAGCCGGGCCACCCGCGGGGTGCCGTCGTCCAGGCGCCAGACCACCGCCAGATGGCTGCCGTGGCGGCTGATGCTCACCCGTGCCCGGGTGACCAGCGGCACTCCGTCGACCAGCGCGGCGAGCCGCAGGTCCGGGGTGCGGAACGGCTCCCCGGTGGCGAACACGTGCTCCACTTTCTCGGCCAGGCCGCCCGGCTCGGCCGCCAGCGGGTACGCCTCCAGCAGCCGGGCGCCGGTGATCGCCCCGGTGGGCCGGCCGGCGAAGTCGACGAAGGCCGGGTTGACGTGCCGGATCACGAACGGCGGCGGCCCGTCCTCACCCTCGGGCGCGACCCGCAGGACCATGCACGGGTCGAACAGGCCGTCGGTCAGCCGGCGCAGCTCGTCGAACTGCGCGTCGGCGGCCTCCGGCGCGCTCGGCCCGCGCCCGCCCGCGGACTCCAGGGTGGCGGCGGCCACCTCCGCGAGCGCCTCGAACTGCCGCTGCAGGGGCTGGGACTGCTCGGGCAGCTCCTCGTGCCAGCACAGCTCCAGGACGCCGATCAGCCGTCCGCCCTTGCCCGCCGGGACGGCCAGGCGCCCGCCGCGGATCTCGTGCTGGCCGACCGAGGGCAGCGAGGCCTCGGCGAGCGTCGGGTAGCCGACGGGCGCCCGCTCGTCCAGGGCGCGGCGGGCCGGGGTCGGCACACCGGGCGGCACGTGGCGCCAGCGGCGGGCCTCCTCCTCGTGGAAACCGGCGCTGCCGGCCAGCGACAGCGACAGGTCCGGGTGGGCCGCCCAGACCGCGACGGCCGCCACGCCGAGCGGGCGCAGCGCGTGGTCCAGCATGGCGCGGGCCGCCGCCGCGGCGTCGCCGCCCGCCAGGGCGTCCGCCTCGGTGCTGCGCAGCCGGACGGCCACGGGTTCGGCCGGTGCGGCCGGTTCCTCCGGGGGGACGGCCGTGCCCTCGACGAAGGCGCGGGCGAGCGCCGAGATCTCGTCCGCGGCGGCCTGGTTGACGAGGTCGGCGGCGAGCGCCAGGGTCGACACCCCGGCCTGCTCGGCGAGGCTCTCCAGTTGCCCGGCCGCCTCGGTGGGCCCGCAGCGCAGCCGCTCGACCAGCACGCCGACACCCATCTCGACCACCGCGCGGCCCGCCGAGTGGGCCTGGGCCCGCTCCAGCTCCAGCCGCAGCCGCTCGACGGTGCCGGCGAGCCGGCCGACCGCGGTCGCCTCGCCGCCGGCGGCCGCCTCACCGGCCGCCCCGCCGACCCCGCCGCCGACCGCGCCGGGGCCGCGCTGGGGGGCGACCCGCGCGGCACCCTCGGTCGGCGCGGGGCGGCCTGTGGCCGGGGGATCCTGCGGCTGCTGCACGGTGGTGACTCCTGGTGGTCGGGGCGGGGGCCGCGGCGGGCGGACGCTACCGGGTCAGGTGGTGCTTGATGCGGCCGATCACCTCGGCCGCGTCGACCGGCTTGGTGATGTAGTCGCTCGCGCCCGAGGCCAGGCTCTTCTCCCGGTCGCCGATCATCGCCTTCGCCGTCACGGCGATGATCGGCAGCCCCTCGTGCTCGGGCATCGCCCGGATCGCCGCGGTGGCCGTGTACCCGTCCATCTCCGGCATCATCACGTCCATCAGGATGACGTCGATCCCGGGGTGGGCGGCCAGCGCCTCCAGCGCCGCGCGGCCGTTCTCCGCCTGGAGCACCCGCAGGCCGTGCAGCTCCAGGATGCTGGTGAGCGCGTAGAGGTTGCGGTCGTCGTCGTCGACCACCAGCGCCGTGCGGCCGGCCAGCCTCGGATCGGCCTGCGGGCTCCAGGAGGCGTCGCGCTCGGGGCCGCGCACCAGCGGCAGCACGCCCCCGGGACGGTCGGCGCTCATGTGCAGCGCCACGCGCTCGCGCAGCTCGTCCAGGCTGGAGAGGAACTCCAGCGGCCGGCTGCCGTCCCGGCGCACGGCGCGCTCGTCCTCGGCGCCGACGCCCCGGTTGTGGTGCGCCAGCACCGGGACGGCGTGCAGTGCCGGGTCGCGCTCCATCTCCTCCAGCAGGGTCGACGCGGTGCCGTCGGGCAGGTCGAGTTCCAGTACGACGCAGTGGCAGGGGGAGGTGGCCAGCGCGGTGGCGGCCTCCTGGGCGCCGACGGCGGTGACGATCTCGACCTGGCGCTGCGCGCCGGCGTAGCGGGCGAGGTCGGCCACGGCGTTCTCCGCGACCAGTGACAGCAGGCCGTTCGGGCGGCCCTCCACCACCAGCAGGCGGCGCGGTCCTTCGGCGGCAGGGCGGCCGCCGGGGCCGTGCTCCGTCTCCCCGGAGGGCTCCGGGGCGCGGCCGAGCGCCCGGCGAGGGGCGCCGTCGGCGCCGGCGAGCGCGTCCGGCCGGGCGGCGGGCAGGTACAGGGTGAACGTGCTGCCCCGGCCGAGGGTGCTCTCGACGGTGATCGCGCCACCGAGCAGGTAGGCGATCTCGCGGCTGATCGACAGGCCGAGGCCGGTGCCGCCGTACTTGCGGCTGGTGGTGCCGTCGGCCTGCTGGAAGGCGCCGAAGACGGTCTCCAGGTGCTGGGGCGCGATGCCGATGCCGGTGTCGCTCACCCGGAAGGCGAGCACCGGGCCGGCGTCGCGCCGTACCCCGTCGGGCAGTTCGGCCGCGACGGCCGGCTCGATCCGCAGCTCGATCCGGCCCTGCTCGGTGAACTTGACCGCGTTGGACAGCAGATTGCGCAGCACCTGGCGCAACCGGTAGTCGTCGGTGGCGAGTTCGGCGGGCACGCCGTCGACCGTCTGCACCGCGAAGGCGAGGTTCTTCTGGCCGGTCATCGGGCGGAAGGTGGCCTCGACGTAGTCGAGCAGCGCGCGCAGCGGCACCGCCTCGACGTTGACGTCCATCTTGCCCGCCTCGACCTTGGACAGGTCGAGGATGTCGTTGATCAGCTGGAGCAGGTCGGAGCCGGCCGAGTGGATGATGCCGGCGTACTCGACCTGCTTGGCGGTCAGGTTCCGGGTGGGGTTCTGGGCGAGCAGCTGGGCCAGGATGAGCAGGCTGTTGAGCGGGGTGCGCAGCTCGTGGCTCATGTTGGCCAGGAACTCCGACTTGTACGTGGAGGCGAGCGAGACCTGGTGGGCGCGGTCCTCCAGCTCCTGGCGGGCCTGCTCGATCTGCAGGTTCTTCGCCTCGATGTCCCGGTTCTGCGCGGCGAGCAGCTCGGCCTTCTCCTCCAGCTCCGCGTTGGAGGCCTGGAGCTCCTCCTGGCGCGCCTGCAACTCCTCGGAGCGGGCCTGGAGTTCGGCGGTGAGCCGCTGGGACTCGCCGAGCAGTTCGTCGGTCCGGGCGTTGGCGATGATGGTGTTGACGTTGACGCCGATGGTCTCCATCAGCTGCTCCAGGAAGTCCCGGTGGACCTGGGTGAACGGCTGGACGGAGGCCAGTTCTATGACGCCGAGGACCTGCTCCTCGACCACGATCGGCAGTACCACCAGGGACAGCGAGCCGGTGCGGCCGAGGCCGGAGGAGGCGGCCAGGTAGTCCGGCGGCAGCGAGTCCACGGTGATGGTCCGCCGGCCGCGCGCCGCCTGGCCGACGAACGACTCGCCCAGGCGGAAGCGGGTGGGGCGCTCGCCGTCCGGGAACGCGTAGGAGCCGACGAGCTGCAGCACCGTCCCCTCGGGACCCTCCTCCGCCAGGTAGAAGGCGCCGCACTGGGCGGCGACCAGCGGGGCGAGTTCGTCCATCACGGACTCGGCGACGACCACCAGGTCGCGCCGGCCCTGCATCAGTGCCGAGAAGCGGGCGAGGTTGGTCTTCAGCCAGTCCTGCTCCTCGTTGGCGCGGGTGGTCTCGCGCAGCGACTGGACCATGAAGTTGACGTTGTCCTTGAGGTCGGCGACCTCGCCGGAGGCGTCCACGGTGATCGAGCGGGTGAGGTCACCGGCCGCGACGGCGCTGGTGACCTCGGCGATCGAGCGCACCTGCCGGGTGAGGTTGCCGGCGAGGCGGTTGACGTTCTCGGTCAGCCGCTTCCAGGTGCCGGAGACGCCCTCCACCTGGGCCTGGCCGCCCAGCCGGCCCTCCGAGCCGACCTCGCGGGCCACCCGGGTCACCTCGTCGGCGAAGGAGCTGAGCTGGTCGACCATCGTGTTGATGGTCTCCTTCAGCTCCAGGATCTCGCCGCGGGCGTTGACGGTGATCTTCTGCGAGAGGTCGCCGCCGGCCACCGCGGTGGCCACCTGGGCGATCGCCCGGACCTGGCCGGTGAGGTTGCCGGCCATGAAGTTCACCGAGTCGGTGAGGTCGCGCCACGTCCCCGAGACGCCCTTCACGTCGGCCTGCCCGCCGAGGATGCCCTCGGTGCCGACCTCGCGGGCCACCCGGGTCACCTCGCCGGCGAAGGAGCTGAGCTGGTCGACCATCGTGTTGACGGTGTTCTTCAGCTCCAGGATCTCGCCCCGGGCGTCCACGGTGATCTTCTGCGAGAGGTCGCCCTTGGCGACCGCGGTGGCCACCTGGGCGATGTCGCGCACCTGGGTGGTGAGGTTGCCGGCCATCGCGTTGACCGAGTCGGTGAGGTCCGCCCAGGAACCCGACACGCCCGGCACCTGGGCCTGGCCGCCGAGCCGGCCCTCGGTGCCGACCTCGCGGGCCACCCGGGTCACCTCGGAGGTGAACCGGGACAGCTGGTCGACCATGCCGTTGAACACCGTGGCGATCTCGCCCAGCAGCCCGTCCGCGTCGTCCGGCAGCTCGGTGCCGAAGTCGCCGTCCCGCACCGCCGTCAGCCCGGCGAGGAGCAGCCGCAACTCGGGCTCGCCCACGCGGGCGGTGTCGGGTCCTCGGTCCGGGTCCTGCCGCGGGCCGTGGAAGGTCGTGGGGCCGGCCATCGAATGCTCGCCTCCGATCCTGGGTACCGCGGGAACGGGTCGGCGGACCGGTCCTCGGGCGCGGTGTGTACCGCCCCGGAGGCTACCCCAGCCCTTACGGCGGTTGAAAACCGATGGTCGCCTGAGGCAACCTTCTGTACGGCTCCGTTGCCCCGAAGCCCGCTCGCCTGCAAGGAACCTTCACAAACGGCGACTGCATCCTTTCGCGGATCCGGGGTAACGGGGCAGGACCGTGCCGACACGACGGAAGGACTCCCATGGTGCCCCCCACCGGTGACTCGCCCGTTCTCGCCGTTGCGTCGTCCCCGAGCGGACTGCGCGACCTGCTGCCCCCCGAACTGGCGGCCGTGGACGACCCGCGCGAGATCGCGCCCGCGGACGCCCGCGACCTGACCCGGGTGCTGCTGCGCCGCCTGGCGACGCTGGAGGAGGGGACCCGGGAGTACTCCTACGTCCGCTCCACCCTGGTGGAGATGAACCTCTCCCTGGTGCGGTTCGCGATCCGCCGCTTCGACTCGCACCGCGAACCCAAGGACGACCTCCTCCAGGTCGGCGCGCTCGGCCTGATCAAGGCCATCGACCGCTTCGACCCCGAGCTCGGCGTGGAGTTCACCACCTTCGCCCTGCCGACCGTGCTCGGCGAGATACGCCGGCACTTCCGCGACACCACCTGGGCCGTGCACGTCCCCCGCCGCCTCCAGGAGCTGCGGATCACCCTGGCGCGTGCCCAGGAACGCCTCTCCCAGCAGCTGGACCGGGCCCCGACCGTGGCCGAGCTGGCCGAGCACGTCGGGATCACGCCGGAGGAGGTGGTCGAGGGGCTGACCGCGGCCAACGGCCACACCGCGGGCTCCCTGGAAGGCAGCGCCGAGGACGACGACGGGCCGGGTCCGCTGGTCGAGCAGCTCGGCGAGGACGACCGCGAGCTCGCCCTGGTCGAGGACCTCGTCGCGCTGAAGCCCCTGGTGGGCGCCCTGCCGGAGCGCGAGCGGCTGATCCTGTCCATGCGCTTCTGCGAGGACATGACGCAGTCCCAGATCGGCGCCCGCCTCGGCCTGTCCCAGATGCACGTCTCCCGGCTGCTCAGCCGCACCCTGCGACATCTGCGCCAGGGGCTGGAGGCCGCCTGACCGTGCCCGCCGGCACGGCTCCCGGGGGCGCGCCGGCCCCGCTCCACCACCCCTCACTTGGCCGACGGGCGCGACCTCCGTAAGGTCGGAAGGCACGGACATGGAGGGGACGACGATGACGCCATCCGACAACGACTGGGGAGACACTGTGCTGGCCGCCTCCCAACCCCGCCCCGAGCTGGTGGTGGAAACCCGCTCCGGGCCCGACGGCGCGGTGGTCTGCACCCTGGCCGGCGACCTCGACGTGGAGACGCTCGCCCCGGCCGCCGAGGCGCTCGCGCAGCTGGTCGCCGGGCGGACCGGCGCCGTGGTGGTCGACCTGCGCGGCGTGGGCTTCTGCGACTCCTCGGGGCTGAACGTCCTGCTGCGCACCCGCCTCGCGGCCCAGCGGGCGGGACTGGAGCTGCGGCTCGCCGCCGTTCCGCCCACCGTCATGCGGGTTCTCGACCTGACCGGCGCGCGGACGGTGTTCGCCATCCACGAATCGGTCGACGCGGCCCTGGCGGGATGAGCCGGAGCACGCGCCGACCGGTCCGGCGGCAGGCATAATTCCGGAACCGCCGGGAAACCGACCCTGCGGAACCGCCGTCGATCCGAAAGGGTGCCCTCCTATGACGCTGAGCCGGGGAACCCTGGACGGAGACCCCCAGCAGGCCGGGCCCGCGGCGCCGCCGGGAGGCCAGCGCAGGCGGCTGACGCTGGCCGCGCTCCCCAAGCCGGTCGCGCACGCCAGGAGCTTCACCGCCCGCACGCTCGCCGAGTGGTACCCGTCCGCGGCCGGGAGCGGCGACCACGACGGGGTCGTGGAGGACGTGGTGCTGCTGGCGGCGGAGCTCGTGGCCAACGCGATGCTGCACGGCGACGGCCCGCTGGAGCTGGTCCTGGACGTCACCGGGGCCCGGCTGCGGATCGAGGTCAGCGACCGCAGCCCGGTGATGCCCACCCCGCGCCAGCCGCACAACCCGGCCCTGCCCGGCGGTCACGGGCTGTTCATCGTGGAGCGGACCGCCGACCGCTGGGGCGCCGAGCCGCACGGCCAGGGCAAGACCATCTGGGCCGAGGTCGACACCGCGCGCTTCCTGCGCGACGCCTGACCGGCGCCCGCGCGGCGAACGGGGCGGGAGGGGGCGGGCCGGGCCAAAGGGCCCGCCCCCTCCCTCACGGCCCCTCGATCGCGCGGTAGCCGGCCAGCGCGCAGCGGCGGCACGCCGGCAGCTCCTGGCAGGTGCTGCCGATCTCCTGGCCGAGCAGGTGCCGCGCCACCTCGGCGTCGTGGTCGTGGCTCTCATCCATGCGGCGACCGTGCCCACCGGCCGACGCGCGAATCCCGCCGTACCGGGGCGAGATCCCGTGGAACGGGCGGAGCGGCCCGGCCGCGCCCGCCGGTCACGGCCGGTGCCCGCGTGCCCGGAACGGACACCGGCCGTGACCGACGGGGATTACCCCGGCCCCGGCCGGGCAGACGCGGCGCGGAAGCACGCGGACGACCGCAGGAAGCGAGGGATCGGCCATGGCCGGCTGCCCCGTCCACGGCCCGGACCGCCGCCGGGTGCCGCCGGGCGGAGCGCCCCCGCCCGCACGGCACCGCCGCGAGGGACGGGGCTGACGTGCGAGGGGCACCGCCGCTACGGTTCGCCGCCACCTGGTGGCGGGTGCTGCGGGCGGCCGCGGCGGACCTGTGGCGCCACGGCCGGACCGTCGAGCTGCTCCAGCGCTCGATGGCCTTCGCGGCCCTGTTCTTCGTGACCCTGGTACCCCTGCTGATCGTGATCGCCGCGGCCTATCCCGCCCGGGGCAGCGGCATCGCCGAATGGATCACCGACGGCCTCGGGCTGACCGGGCGCGGGGCGGACGCGGTCCGCCGGCTCTTCGCCTCGCGGGGGCAGATCCTCTCGACCACCACCGGCTTCGGCCTGGCCGCGCTCGTGGTCTTCGGCGTGTCCCTGATGGCCGCCGTCCAGGGGGTCTACGAGCGGATCTGGGACCTGGAACGCGGCCCGTGGCACGCCGTCTGGCGGCAGACGCTCGGCCTGGTGGGGCTGGTCGGGTACCTCGGGCTGGCCGCCTGGAGCGGTGCGCCCTGGCAGCGTACGGGCGTCCAGCCGGCCTTCCGCATCGTGGTGTCGGCCGTCGGCGGCGTCCTGCTGTTCTGGTGGCTGCAGCGCCTGCTGCTCGCCGGGCGCGTGCCCGCGCGGGAGCTGCTGCCCGGCGCGGTGGCGACGATGGCCGGACTGGCGGGTCTGCGGGCCTTCTCCCGGGTGGTCTTCGCGCCCCTGCTGGTGTCCAACGCCGTCTCCTACGGGACGGTCGGAGCGGTGCTGATCGTCCAGTCCTGGCTGATCGGCGTCGGCTACACCGTCTACGGCGGCGCGCTCGCGGGACGCGCCGTGGTACGGGCCCTCGGCGCCTCGTACGACGCCCGCCACTCCCGCCGCCGCCCGGCCGCATGACCACGGCGCGCCGGGGCAGACGGTGCGCACAGGGTTCGGCAGCAGGAGTGGCGGGAGGCGGGGCCGATGTCGGAAGTGGTGGCGGCACAGCTGAGGATGCGTCTGATCACCGGGGAGGCGCGGGGACGGGACCTCGACGTCGAGTGCCGCTACGAGACCGGCGACCCCTTCGCCGTCCGGCTGGACTTCGGCGCCGAGGAAGCCGTCTGGGTGCTGGCCCGGGACCTGCTGGCGGCCGGGCTGCGCGGGCCGGTGGGCGACGGCGACGTCCACATCGAACCCAGCGGCACCGGCGAGCACGTCTTCATCGCGCTGGGCGGCCGGGCCGGGGTGGCGCTGCTGAACGCCCCCGTGCGTCCGCTGGCCCGCTTCCTGCGGGCGACCGGGCGGGCCGTCCCGGTGGGCTCCGAGTCCGAGCGCATCGACTGGGACCGCTGCATCAGCGACCTGCTCTCCGCCTGAACGGCAGGTCCGGGGCCCGCCGGCGGCATGAACCGGCGGATCGCGGTTAGACGGAGGCCGCGACACCGACCGCCGTCGAGTGACCAGGAAGGGACTCCCGTGACCGACATCTCCCGCCTCCCCGGCGCCGTGGACCACAAGTGGAACTGGCAGCTGGAGGGGGCCTGCCGCACCGTCGACAGCAGCATCTTCTTCCACCCCGTCAACGAGCGCGGTGCCGCCGCCAAGGAGCGGGAGCAGCACGCGAAGTCGGTCTGCGCGCGCTGCCCGGTGCGGGTGCCGTGCCGCCGGTACGCCCTGGCCACCCGGGAGCCGTACGGGGTGTGGGGCGGGCTGACCGAGGAGGAGCGGCGGGTGCTGTTCAGCGATGCCTCGGCACCGGCGCCCCGCGGTGCCTGAGCGGGCTGGCCGCAGCGGCCGCTGCCGGATTCCGCGCGAGGGCCGCGTTTGCGCACCGGGAAGGGTGGTACACGCAGCGCAGGGGCGGGGCCGGGGACCGGCGGGTCACCGGCCCTCCGGCGCCCCGCCCGCCCGCACCCATCGGGAGGCTCCCGTGATCATCCTCGGCGTCATTCTGCTCATCATCGGCTTCATCACCGGTGTCACGCTGCTCTGGACCATCGGCATCGTCCTGCTCGTCATCGGCCTCGTCCTGTGGGCCGCCGGTGCGCTCGGGCACGCCGTCGGCGGACGCAAGCACTACTACTGATCCGCCCACCACTGCCGATCCACGGTGCCACCGACCCGCAGCACGGCTCCGGGGGTCCACCGGCCCCCCCGGGCGGGGGGGCCCCCGGGGCGGGGGGCCGGGGGGCCGGGCCCCGGGGGGGAGCGCGCACAGCGACCCCCGGGAGGCGGCCC